>JBJTSL010000507.1:0-6524 GCA_046076625.1 Allobrachymonas sp. | reverse complement strand
TGCCAAAACGCGGCCAGCAGACCCACCACCACAAGCAGCGCGGCGGTCAAATGCGCCGCAAACGCGCGCAATTCATGGCGAAACAGCCACACCGCCCAGAGCGCGACAGCCGCATTCAACAGGCCAAACAGCAGCCCCGTGCGCACCAAGCCTAACTGCGGCACGAGCAGCAGCGGGAATGCCAAGCTCACCGCCAGTGCGCCCAAGTAGTCAAACGTGAGCACCTGGGAGACCAAATCCTTGAGCTGCACATTGCGCTTCAAAATTCGCATCACGATGGGGATCTCCAGCCCCACCAAGGTGCCCACCAGCAGCACCAAGCCGTACAGCAAAACCCGAAAACCCTGGGGCGCATACGCATGCGTGAGGAACAACACCGCCGGCAGCAAACCACCCACCACAGCAATCAACAGCTCAATCCGCAAAAACTGTGCGGGAAGCTGCCGCTCGATGTAGCGCGAGAGCCAAGAGCCCACACCCATGGCAAAGAGATAGGTGCCAATGATGGTGGAGAACTGCAGGATCGAATCGCCGAGCACATAAGACGCTATTGCCCCGGCGGCGAGCTCATACAACAACCCACAAGCCGCCACGACGAAGACGCTGGCGAGCAGCGCCAGCTCAATCGGGGCTGGAGATTTTGGGGTTGACTCAGCTGGAGCTGCGTGCATAGAAACAAAATGCCTTTGAACGCAGAGGGCGCGAAGATCACGCGAAAGACGCAAAAAAGAAACAGCCAAATTTTGGTTTTCTTTTCTGCGCCCTCTGCGAATCCTTCGCGTTCTCTGCGTTCAAAACAATATCAACCACTCACCCATGCACCGCAGCTGCCACGATGATCGAGATGCCCAGCGACATCGCGCCCACCACGATGCCCAGCGCGATGTTTTGCTTTTCGACAATCTCTTCCCACAGGTTGTACGGCGTGATCTTGTCGATGATGATGAAGCAGAGCCAGAAAATCACCACGCCGATCAGCGCGAAGATGATTGAGCCAAAAAACGCACCCGGTTTGAGCCATTCCACCATGATTACTCCTTCACAAAAAAATCATCACTTGTGGCCTCCGCCACCGCCTGAGCTGTAGCCGCCATAGCTGCCGCCACCGGTGCGGTAGCTTTGCTGGCAGTTTTCCACACGTGGGTCGCACTCGCGTGAGCAGCGGCTCATCATGGCAAACACCACAAACAAAATAAAAATCAGCACGATCCAAGTCATCAGGCTCATGCCCGAATCGCTGCTGGCCGCCAAGGGGGCCACATCGCGGTTGAACTTGGCTTCTTGACCTTTGAGCTTGAAAGCTTGCACGACCGTCTGCGCATCGATTTTCGAGCCAATCGACCAGGTGATTTCCTGACCGCCCGCGCCCGAGCTTTGCTCGCGTGAGAGGATGAGCTTGCCGCTGGCGTAGTCTTCGTTATACGTCTTCTGGCCGCGCTCCACGCGCCAATAAAATTCGCCAGCCACATAGGTCGTCTCGGCCTTGTAGGCGTATTGCAGCGTGTAGTGTTGACCTTGGTACTTCACGCTGTTGCTCTTGACCTCGGGCGCTCCCGTGGCGGGCTTGACCAAACTCCAACCGTCGCTGGCGTCCACCAAGAAAAGAAATCCGGCCGTGTGGTTGTAGAGCAAGTAGTCATCCCAGCGAAAGGAGTCATCCGCATCGCCCACTTCTTGCCCCAAGCGATGCTGAAAGCCCACCACCTGCCAGCTTTTGCCTTGCAGCGTGCCCAGAGAGCCCAAAGCAATCAACGGGCGCACAGGCTCATCTTGCGTCGCATGTTTGATTTCCCCACCGATGCCTTGCGACAGGTCAATCACGCTTGAACAACTACCGCACACAATGCTCTGACTCGCCTCCAGCTTCACATCCACCGCGCTGCCGCAGTGGGGGCAATTGAAATGCCGGCCTTTGAGCTCTTTGCCACCCATGCCCGTTTTGTTGGCCAGATCGCGCAAGCCCGTCAGCTGCAAATTCTCCAGCGCCATCGCCACGCCAGAAGACAGCGCTGGCGGTGTGCTGCTGTAGTCAAGGGTGATCACTTCGCCGCTGCTACTACGCAGCTCCACCACGCTGAACGATTCGCCCAATGCCGGCAACTTGGGCAACTCGCCCTGCGCGGCCATGAGCGCAGCCTGCTGGATGGAAGTGACGCTGTAGCCCTTGCCATTGATGGCCGTGGTATTGCCAATCACCCATTGCTGCGGCTGCGGCAAGGTACGCGAGGTTTTGGCGGTTTGGCTCCAGACGAAGCTGCCGTTGTCTTCCGACAAGCTGGCGTTGCTGCCATCGTCCAACGCGCAAAGCCACTCGGTCCACATGCCCTGCGCGGTTTTGTATTGCAGCCTACCAACGACGGTGAAGCCAGCGCCGTTGAACTTGCCTTGGGCGAACAGTTGCAGCGGCGAGTAGTCATCAAACACCTCGGCCATCTTGCCAATGCGTTTCAACGCCTCGCCTTCGCGCACCACCGTGCTCTGGCAAAAGCCGCAGACGGCATGCGTCGAGCCCAGCGAGCGGAACTCTACAGGCGCACCGCAGCCGGGGCAGGCGGCGCGATAGGCGCGTTGGGGCGCGTCAGTCATTTCAGACGTGTTTCAAAAGCCCGCAAACTCAAACGAGCTTTTTGAGCAATTCAGCCTTCTTCGCGCTGAATTCTTCTTCCGTGAGGATGCCCTTGGCCTTCAAATCACCGAGCTTTTCCAACATGCCCATGACTTCATCGGGCTTGACTCCAACTGTGGCTGCCGCTGCTTGCGCAGCCTGCGAGGCTTGCACATTCGCGCCTTGCAAGCCTGCTTGCAGGTTTTGAGCCATCACTTGACCCAGCGCCAAGCCCGCACCCATGCCCATGGCATCGCCCGCAATGCCCGAACCACTGCCCGATGCTTCGGCGAATTTCGGAATGGATTGCGCCGTTTGGTATTGCATGAATTTGCCCATGTCGTTGCCGACCATGCCCATGCCGATTTTTTGGTCGAGAATTTTTTGCAACTCTTCGGGCAGCGAGACGTTTTGCACCGTCATGCCATCCAGCTTCAAGCCAATCTTGGCAAACTCAGGCGCGAGCGCCGCGCTCATTGCCTGCGCGAAGGCTTGCTGGTTCGCCGCCAAATCGAGGAAGGGAATGCCGCTGCTAGCTATTGCATTGCTGATGTGTTGCAACACCAAGCCACGCAGTTGACCGTCGAGTTCGGAGGCGGCATAGCTGTCGCGCGTGCCGGAGATTTCTGTGTGGAACAGCTTGGGGTCCGCTACACGGAAGTTGTAGTTGCCAAAGGCACGCAGGCGCACCGCGCCAAAATCTTTGTCGCGCACGGTGATCGGCTGCGGCGTGCCCCACTTGGCATCGAGCTGCTAGCGCGTGGAGAAGAAATACACATCACTTTTGAAGGGCGACTCAAACAGCTTGTCCCAGTTTTTCAAATAGGTGAGGATGGGCAGGGTATTGGTGGTGAGCTTGTGGGTGCCTGGGCCAAACACATCGGCCACCTTGCCTTCGTTCACAAACAGCGCCATCTGCGATTCGCGCACCACCAGCTGTGCGCCGTTTTGAATTTCCATTTCCGCCATGGGAAAGCGCCAAGCCAGTGTGCCGTCGGACTCCTCCGTCCACTGGATAATGTCGATGAATTGCTTCTTGATAAAGTCCATCAATGCCATGCTTCGCTCCTTGTGTGGTGTATGAAATGAAAAGCGTCCCGCCCGCATGATAGATCAAACCTTTGACATTTCCGCGCGCCCTCCCGCGCAGGCCATGATTTTGGCTGCAGGCCGGGGCGAGCGGATGCGGCCCTTGACCGACACTTGCCCGAAGCCGCTGCTCCAAGTGCGCGGAAAACCCCTGATGCAATGGCCCATGGAAGCCTTGGCACAACAAGGCTTCACGAGCCAGCTGATCAACACCGCTTGGCTCGGGGAGCAGATTGAAGCCTATTTTTTAAGCAAAACGAGTCATTCGCCGGCAAGAAATCTGCATAGTTCGCTATCAAATTCAGAGCGTTTGCAGGGCGCTGGTTTCCGCTTTTCGCACGAAGGGCGCGATTTTGGCGGCGCTTTGGAGACGGCTGGCGGCATTGTTCGCGCTCTGCCCCAACTTGCCGATGTGTTCTGGGTGGTTGCCGGCGATGTGTTCATGCCGGGTTTTGAATTCAGCCACGCAGACTACGCCGCTTTTTCCGCAAGCCAAGCATTGGCGCACCTCTGGCTCGTACCCAACCCACTGCACAACCCGCGTGGCGATTTTGGCCTCTCGCCCAACGGCCAAGCGCTCAATCTTCCCAAAGACGCTGGCCGCACGCTGTACACCTTCAGCACCGTCGCCCTCTACAAACGCGCCTTCTTCGCACCGCCTTTCTGCGATATTCCCGCTGGCAACCCGCAAGGCATCAAAGCTGCGCTTGCGCCCATGCTGCGTGCCGCCATGGATGCAGGCATGGTGACCGCTTCTCTTTACGATGGCGAGTGGACAGACGTTGGCACACCCGAGCGGCTTGCTCAGCTTAACGTCACTTAAAACAAGAAGAAGAAAGGAACACAGAAAGCACAGAAATCCCCCAGAAGACACAGTAAAGCCCCTTTCCTTCTGTTTTTGAATTTTTCTGCGTCTTCTGCGTACTTTCTGCGTCTTCTGCGTTCCTCTCTTGGATCTGAAAACCTTTTCATCAAAACACGGACAATGCTGGTATGAACACCATCGCCCACGCCAATATTTATGCCCAGCGCCGCGCAAGAGTTGCCGCACAGCTCGGCAAAGACGCGATTGCCATCATCCCCACCGCGCCCGAGCATGCGCGCAACCGCGATACCGGCTATCTCTACCGTCACGACAGTTACTTTTACTACCTCACCGGCTTCAAAGAGCCAGGCGCAACGCTGCTGATTGAGTCCAGTGGCGTATGCACCTTGTTTTGCCAGCCCAAAGACACCGAGCGCGAGATTTGGGATGGCTACCGTCTTGGCCCCGAAGCTGCGCCCGAGTTCCTCGGGCTGCAGACTGCGCATGCCAACACGGAGCTTGCCAAAGAGCTGCCCAAACTTCTGGAAAACCGCGCCAGCGTGTGGTATCCCTTCGCGATTCATTCGGGGTTGGAAAGCCAAGTGGAAGGCTGGCTCAAGCAGGTGCGCGCCCGCGTGCGCTATGGTGCTCTTTGCCCCGAGAGCCAGCGCGATTTGTGCAGCATCTTGGACGAGATGCGCCTGATCAAAGACGCGCATGAATTGGGCATCATGCGCCGTGCTGCGCAGATCAGCGCCAAAGCCCACATCTGCGCCATGCAGATGTCCGCCCGCATGCTCAGAGATGGCGCAGACCTGCGCGAATACCACCTCGATGCCGAGCTGCTGCACGAATTCCGCAGAGGCGGCAGCGAATATCCCGCCTACGGCAGCATCGTCGCCGCTGGCGCAAACGCCTGCGTGCTTCATTACCAAGCAGGCGACGCAAAAATCAACAACGGCGATTTGGTCTTGATCGACGCCGGTTGCGAGCTACATGGCTACGCCAGCGATATCACGCGCACCTTCCCCGCCAACGGCACATTCACCGCGCCGCAGCGCGAAATGTATGAAATCGTGCTCGCCGCGCAAGAAGCCGCCGTGGCCGCCACCAAGCCCGGGATGCGCTTCATCGACCCGCACGAAGCGGCCGTCAAAATGCTCGCCCAAGGCATGCTCGACTGCGGCCTACTCACGCACGACAAGCACGGCAGCTTGGAAGACGTGATCGAAAAACGCGCCTACTTCCCCTTCTACATGCACCGCACCGGCCACTGGCTCGGCATGGATGTGCACGATTGCGGCGGTTACAACGAACTCTCCGAGCTGGACAAAACCACCGAACGCAAAGACCCGCTCAGCGGCGAACAAATCAAAAACCGCCCCAGCCGAATCCTGCGCGAAGGCATGGTGCTCACGATAGAACCCGGCATCTACATCCGCCCCGCCCCCGACGTACCCGAGAAATTTCACAATATCGGCATTCGGATTGAGGATGATGCGGTGGTGAATGCGAAGGGATGCGAGTTGATTTCGCGCGACGTGCCCGTGGATGTAAAGAGCATCGAGAATTTAATTAGGAAATAGTGTATTTTCATACAGTATTTTTTTATCATACCAGATTGATGAACTAATCATGGCTAAAGACTCGCGAATTGAATGGACTCACCATACGTTCAACCCTTGGTGGGGTTGCGTGAAGGTATCTGCTGCCTGCGATCACTGCTACGCAGAAACTTGGGCAAAAAGACTCGGTGAACAAGTCTGGGGGCCCTCTAGCGAACGGCGTTTTTTCTCTGATACCCATTGGAATGAGCCACTGAAGTGGAATCGTGAAGCCGGTGAAGAGGGGGTTCGCAGGCGAGTTTTCTGTGCATCTATGGCTGATGTCTTCGAGAATCGCCCAGATCTAATTGCGCATCGAATGAGATTATTAAAACTCATTGAGGCAACCCCTTTCCTGGATTGGTTACTTCTAACCAAACGAATACATCTCGTCAAAAAGCAGCTACCTAAAGGCTATGAG
>JBJTSL010000506.1:0-2750 GCA_046076625.1 Allobrachymonas sp. | reverse complement strand
GCCGCCCGCAGCCGCTTTGAGGTGCTCACCTGTTATCCCGGCATTGAAATTCACCCAGGCGCTGTGGTTGGCCAGCGTGTGTTTTTTGATCATGCGATGGGTGTGGTGGTGGGCGAGACGGCCGAGATCGGCGATGGTTGCACCATTTACCAAGGTGTCACTTTAGGCGGCACCTCGCTCTACAAAGGCAGCAAGCGCCATCCCACTTTGGGCAAAAACGTGGTGGTGAGCGCGGGTGCGAAAGTGCTGGGCGGCTTTGTGGTCGGCGATGGCGCGAAGATTGGTAGCAATTCGGTGGTGATCAAGCCCGTGCCACCGGGCGCGACGGCGGTTGGCATACCGGCGCGCATTATTCCGAGCAAAGAAGGCGTGAGCGCTGATGTGACAACGGCGGCCGCACAAGAAAAATTCTCAGCCTATGGCATCACGCAAGATGATGATCCTCTGAGCTTGGCGATGCGTGGCTTGATTGACAACGCGGCCACACACGAGGATCAGATTGCCTTGCTGTGGCAGGCGATTGAGCGCTTGTCTGCGGCGCAAGCCGTGCCCGATTGCGTGCCCGATCATGCGGATACGCCCAAGCTCAACAAAGAAAAACTCAGCGAGCTGGTGGGCAAGTGATTCGCTTGACTGCGAACGTCAGAGCAACTGGCCGTCAGTCGTGAGCAAGGCCTGATCGAGCTTGGCGATCAAATGCGTCAAGCGAGCATCCGTGCCTGCGTGCTGGCTGCTGATGGTGGCAGAGGGGAGGGGGGGCGCTGCGGCTTGCGTCGCCAAAGATTGGCTCATGGATTCCGTTTCAAACGCCAAATTCAGTGCGGCCAGCACCGCAATGCGATCACGCGCTTTCACCTTGCCCGCGTCGCGGATTTTGCACATAGCGGTGTCGACTTTTTCCACCGCAGTGATGAGGCGCTGCTCACCGCCTTCGGGCGCGGCGAGCAAATAGCTCTTCCCCATGATTTGCACTTCGAGTTGCTTCATGCAGCCTCCGCCGGCGTGGTCTGCTCAGGCAGGCGCTCGATCAAGGCATCAATGCGGCTGCGCGCAGCCGACAGGCGCGACTTGAGCGTGTCGCGCTCATGCGTGAGCGCTTCGAGCTGCTCTTGCATGAGCGCATTGGTGCGCGTCAACTCTTCATAGCGCAGCAGCAAGCGCTCGGAACGCTCGATCACGGCTTCGATCTGGGCATTGAGCGCGAAGTCGGTTTCTGGAGTGCTTGGAGAATCTGCCATCAAAATCTCTTGTAAGTTCTTGATTTTAGTGCGAGTTTTAGGTGAGTTACAAGCTTATTTGAATCGAAAAGCAATGGAAAAGGCTTCAGCAGTCACATTTGCGCAACGGTTAAACTATCCGGGTTGGTGCTCGCGGCGCAATTCTGCGCTGCAGTTCAACGGGAAGCGGAAGAGTTTCAACCAGCGCTGGTGGAACTCGAGCCCGCGCTGCCCCCGCAACGGTGCATGGACGGTTGGTTTTTCACGAAGCCCACCCGCTTGCTGAACCGAGCCACTGAGCACGCAAGTGCTTGGGAAGGCTCTAGCAGGTCGCAATCCATCAGCCCGGATACCGGCCAACTTGGCGATGCGCTTGTCTTCGGAGAGGCGCATCACATCCGTCCACGTCAGCGGGGAAGCTGACACCGGGCATGCATTGTTATTCAACTATCATGAAAACCTCTCCCTTTGCATTGCGTGCGATGGCTGTCGCATGTGCTGTTTCCTGCGCACCGATGTTCTCGTTCGCGCAATCGACTCCTGAACTTAAACCTGTTGTTGTCACGGCGACCAGAACGGCAACCCAAGCGGATGAACTGATCAGCGAAGTCGTGGTGATTGACCAAGCGCAGATCGCGCAGCAATCTGGCCGCACGCTTGCAGAAGTGCTGACCCGATTGGGCGGATTGCAGTTTTCTTCCAATGGTGGCTTAGGCAAAGCCAGCAATGTGTATATCCGCGGCACAGAAACGCGCCATACGATTTTGCTGATTGACGGCGTGCGCTATGGCTCTGCCACCCTCGGCACCCCTATTTGGGACAACTTGCCGCTTGAGGCGATTGAGCGTATTGAAATCCTCAAAGGCCCCGCTTCATCGCTCTACGGCAGCGAAGCAATTGGCGGCGTCGTACAGATCTTCACGCGCCAAGGTGGCAAGGGCATCACGCCGCGCGTTGGCATCACATTAGGCAGTGACACCTACCGCAAGCTTAGTGCGGGTGTGGGCGGCTCAGCTGGCGACCTTAGCTTCAACGCCGATCTCAACAGGTTGACAGACAAAGGTTTTTCAGCGACAAATCCACAAGTGCCTTTTGGCAACTTCAATCCCGATCGGGATGGTTTCAAGCAAGATAGCGCCAACGTTAGCCTGAAGTATCGCGTTAACAAAGACTGGAGCGTCGATGCCGGCGTGCTCTATGCAGATGGCCTGAATCGCCTTGACCAAGGCCCCAACCAAGATACACGGGCAGAAGTCCGCAGCGAGGTGTACCGACTGGGCGTGAATGGAAAAATCACGCCGATCTGGGCAACGAGTCTGCGCTATGGGGACAGCCAAGATCGGTCCAACAACCTGGAGCCAGCGAGCCTGTTCCAGACCAAGCAAACGCAATGGACTTGGCAAAACGATATCGATACGCCTGCCGGCCTTGTGACCGCGGGCTGGGAGCAGCTCAAACAAAAGGTAGATAGCACCACCAACTACACTGTCAAAAGCAGAACGGTCAACAGCATATTTCTGGGATTGAATGGAA
>JBJTSL010000505.1:0-3696 GCA_046076625.1 Allobrachymonas sp. | reverse complement strand
CTGGAAGCTGGACAGCTCCAGTACCCACACTTGGGGCAGGCTTTTCGCAGCCATTTTTGCACTCAAGGTATCCAGCAAGGTTGGGCCGATGTTGCCGGCCAGCGCCACCGTCTTACCTGCACGCTCCACCAATTGCCCGGTGAGTGAGGTCACCGTGGTCTTGCCATTCGTGCCCGAGATGGCCAACACCTGCGGCTCATACTGCTGCGACGCTTTGAGCGACTGCAACCCCATCCAAAATAGATCTAGTTCGCCCCAAGCCTGTACACCCATTGCGTGTAACGCTCCTAAAACAGGAGCAATTTGCGAAGGTGACAAACCGGGGCTACGGCACACCGCGCGAAAATCAGTACCTTCCACCAAATCAGCACTCCACTGCTGCACGTGCCTGAACTGAGCAGCGGGTACATCGCGCACCAAGGCTTGCAGACCCGGCGGCTGCGCCCGTGTGTCTGCAACTGTCACCCGTGCGTCCTGAGCCGCACACCAGCGTGCCATCGCCAAGCCAGAGCTGCCCAGCCCGAGGATCAATACATGCAAGTCTTTCAGATGTTCCATGCTGACTGGGCTTTCAACGCAACTTCAAGGTGGACAGGCCCACGAGGCACAGCAGCATGGTGATGATCCAGAAACGCACCACCACCTGCGTCTCTTTCCAGCCTGATTTTTCAAAGTGGTGGTGCAGCGGCGCCATCTTCAAGATACGGCGGCCCTCGCCATATCGGCGCTTGGTGTATTTGAAGTAGGTCACTTGCAGCATCACCGACAGCGCCTCCACCACAAAAACACCGCCCATGATGGCCAACACGATTTCTTGGCGCACAATCACGGCGATCGTGCCCAATGCGCCCCCGAGAGCCAGCGCACCCACATCGCCCATGAAGACCTGTGCCGGATGCGTGTTGAACCACAAAAATGCCAAGCCAGCGCCAGCCAGCGCAGCGCAGAAAATCAGCAACTCGCCCGAGCCGGGAATGTGCGGGAAAAACAGGTATTTGGAATAGACTGCACTACCCGTGACATAGGCAAATACGCCTAAAGCCGAGCCCACCATCACCACCGGCATGATGGCCAGACCATCCAAACCATCCGTGAGGTTCACCGCATTACTCGAGCCCACAATCACCAAATAGGTCATGATCACGAAGCCGAACACACCCAGCGGGTAGCTGATTTCTTTGAAGAAAGGCACCATCAAGCCGGCCTTGGGCGGCAAGTTCACATCAAAGCCCGACTGCACCCAAGTGATGAACAGTTGCACCACGCGCAAGTTGTTGCTCTCAGAGATGCTGAATACCAGATACAAAGCGGCCAGCAAGCCTATCACCGATTGCCAAAAATACTTCTCGCGGCTTCGCATGCCCTCTGGGTCTTTGTTGACCACCTTGCGCCAATCATCGACCCAGCCAATCGCACCAAAACCCAAGGTGACGATCATCACGATCCAGACAAAGCGGTTCGTCCAGTCAAACCAGAGCAGCGTTGAAATGGCAATCGCGATCAGAATCAGTACGCCGCCCATGGTCGGTGTGCCGCTTTTGCTCAAATGGCTTTGCATCGCGTATTCGCGAATCGGCTGGCCGATCTTGAGTGAGGCCAGATAGCGGATCACCCAAGGCCCGGCAAATAAGCCAATCAGTAGTGCAGTCATCGCCGCCATCACCGCTCGGAAGGTGAGGTATTGGAAAACGCGGAAGAATCCGAATTCTGGCGAAAGGCTTTGCAGCCAACCTGCAAGACTAAGCAGCATGCGCCGTCTCCTTGTAAGGGGTTGTCGTGTTGTTGTTCATGCCTTCAATAGCCTGCACCACACGCTCCATCTTCATGAAGCGCGAGCCTTTGACCAAGACGCTGCGGTATTGGTCCAGATCGGCCAGCACAGCCTGCTGCAGAGCTTCTATGCCACCCACATGCCGCGCTCCAGGGAAGACGGCAGCGCCGTAGCGCATCAATTCGCCCATGCACAAGAGCGTTTCAATGCCCCGCTCGGCGGCGTATTCGCCGATTTCCGCGTGAAATTCAGGACCCTGATCGCCCACTTCACCCATATCCCCTAAGACCAGCAGATGCGGTGCAGGCAGTTCAGAGAGCACGTCAATCGCGGCGCGCACTGAATCGGGATTGGCATTGTAGGTGTCGTCAATCAAGTTGATCATGCGGCCTGCGATCTGCACTTGCGCCGCGCGCGAGCGACCTTTCACCGCCTCAAAGGCCTCCAAGCCTTGCACAATAGTCTCCAGCGGCACGCCCGCACCCAAGGTCGCGCAAACAGCGGAAAGCGCATTCTTTACGTTGTGTCGCCCAGCAATGCGCAGACGGCAACTGGCCGAGCCCAGCGGCGTGGCCAATCGCAGACTCCACGAAGCATCGCTCCATTGCGCACTGCCGGTCACATCGGCAGCAATCGCGCCGCCAGAAAACGTCAAAGTTTCGCGCTGGCCAGCGAGCTGCCTCCATAAAGCAGAATATGCATCGTCCGATGGGAAGACCGCCACACCCTCCTCGGGCAAGGCACTGATGACCGCGCCGTTTTCCTGCGCTACCGCCTCCACCGTGTGCATGAACTCTTGGTGCTCGCGCTGAGCATTGTTGACTACCGCAATCATGGGCTGCGCAAGCGATGCAAGGTACGCAATTTCTCCGGGATGGTTCATGCCCAGTTCGACTACGGCAAGTTGGTGCTCGGCACGCAAGCGCAGCAAGGTCAGTGGCACGCCAATGTCATTGTTCAGATTGCCTTGCGTGGCCAGGCTGTGCGCTGGGCTGGCAGCACGCAAAATGCTGGCCACCATCTGTGTCACCGTGGTCTTGCCATTGCTGCCCGTGACCGCGATCACGGGCAGATCAAACTGCGCGCGCCAAGCCGCGGCCAATTCGCCCAAAGCGCGTTTGGCGTCGGGAACGACCAAACAACTCATGCCTGCTTCGCTGACGCCATGCTGCGCCAGTGCCGCCGCTGCGCCTGCGGTTTTGGCTTGCGGTACGAAATCATGCGCATCAAAGCGCTCACCTTGCAAAGCGACAAACAAATCTCCAGTCGCCAGCGTGCGGGTATCGGTATGCACGCGATGGATCATCGCTTGCTCATCGCCCACTAGGGTAACTACAACACCACGTGAGGCCAATAAATCCGCCGCTTGGCGCAAACTCATCATGGGAGAACTCATGCGCTCACCTCCGCGCGAGCCTGCAAGGCCATGGTGGCTTGCAGGGCATCAGAAAATGGATGTTTCACGCCTGCGATCTCCTGATAGTCTTCATGACCTTTGCCTGCAATCAGCAGCACATCGCTCTGCTGCGCTTGTGTCACGGCATGCGAGATAGCCTGCGCACGCGCCAGTACAGCCTGAGCCCCGGCATTCGCAGGAAACCCCGCCATCACCTGCCCCACGATCAAGTCTGGCGGCTCATGGCGTGGGTTATCGCTGGTGACGATGACGTGATCCGCCGCCATCGCTGCTCGAGCCATCAGGGGCCGTTTGCTCGCGTCGCGGTTTCCACCGCAGCCAAATACGCACCAGAGCTTGCCGCCGCGCGCGCGCGTCATCGGGCGAAGAGCGTCAAGCGCTTTAGCCAAAGCATCTGGCGTATGGGCATAGTCCACGAGCACCAGCGGCTGCCCCTCTTCAATCAGCATTTGCATGCGGCCCGGCACAGCGGTGCAGCGCCACAATGCGGTGGCAGCATCCCTTAAGC
>JBJTSL010000504.1:0-3385 GCA_046076625.1 Allobrachymonas sp. | reverse complement strand
CAGGCATCATCGCGGACGCATCCACACAATACAGCGCTCCGCATCCAGCCCCGGCACGGCGAGTTGTTCCACGTGAAACACGCTCACGTCTGCCGGCACTGCGGCGATCTCTTGCTCGGGCTGCTTGCCCTTAAGCGCCATCCATGCACCCTGCGGTTTCAACTGTGGGCGCGTGAGTTGCACGAAATGCAGCAGCGAGGCAAATGCCCGGCTGGTGATCACATCAAAAGGCGCCGTCTGCATCTGCTCGACTCGGCTGTGTACGCCGCGCAAATTCTTCAAGCTTAGTTCGCCCGCGACTTGCTGCACAAATGCCGCTTTTTTGCCGACCGTATCGACGCAAGTGACTTGTATGTGCGGCAGCATGATGGCCAGCACCACACCCGGCAACCCGCCGCCCGAGCCCACATCGAGCATGCTTGCCTTCTCGAGCCCGGCATTTTTCAGAAAACGAAGCAAAGGCGGCGCTGCAGCCAAAGAGTCGATGATGTGATGCGAAAGCATTTGCGCCGTATCGCGCAGCGAGGTCAGGTTATAGACCTTGTTCCACTGAGCGATGCGGTCGCGATAGGCCAGAAGCTGGCTCGCCTGATTCACGTTGAGATCTAGGCCAAGCTGCTTGGCGGCGGTGTCAAGTTGAGAGAGTTCAGTATTCAAGTTTTGAATTGTAGGCGGCAGGTTTCACGTGAAACCCATGCGTGACGTATTTCTAGCGGCAATTCAAAACCATGTCATTTTCCAGATTGCGCAGAGCGGCACGGTCGGCTTCGCTGAGTTGCGCGCCGCGAGCGCGCCGTTCATCCAACACCTTTTGCTTGGCGGCGCATTCGCTTTTTCTTAAGGCCATGCGATCCTGCTCGGCGCGTTGGCGCTGCTCGGCGGCGAGGCGCTCTTGCTCTTTGCTCTGCAACTTGTCTAAGGCATTTTTGGCTTGCCCTTGGCAATTTTCCCAAGCTTTGAAAATCGAATTGCCCTCTTTCATCAACTCATCCATTCCGCCGGGTTGATCCGCCTTGGTTTGAAAGGCTTGCCGAGCGCGGCGGCATTCGGGGCTGAGCTGTGCATCGTATTCAGCATCGCGCTTGTTCATCGCACCTCGGGTTTGCGGATCTGGCTGGGTGGGCGCTCTTCCTGCGGCGCCGGCTGCCGGTTTGACTGAAATTTCGCCGCCCGAGGCTGTGGTGCAGGGGGTGTCGGTAAACGTTGTGCCACCACCAGGGCTGGGGCAGCGGTACATTTTCTGCGCTTGCGCAGATGCTGTGATGCAGGCCAGAAAGCCGGCGAGAAAGACATGTTTCACGTGAAACGAGGCCATGTTCCTCACTCCTTTATTTGTTGTTCCAGCAATTGCCGGGCTGATCCCGGATGTAAACCCAATGCCGCCAACGGGTTTCAAGCCGAGCGCTGCGCTGCGCCACAAAGCCCCAGCCACTTTGGTTGCCGCCTGAGCCATCGTGAAAACTGGCCATACGCCAGCCAGATCCCAGCTCTTTTTCGCAGCGCGCATTCGCACCTTCGAGTGAACCGAGCACAAAGCCGGCCACCGGCTCGGTGCTGGCCACACTGCCGGCCGCCCAGCCGTCAGTCACCACATCATGGAGGGTGATCGCGCCTTTGTCGCGTTGCTCTTTGAGAGGTTCGGCGGAGGTACCCGCCGTCTGGCCCAAAGCAGATTCTGGGGTCGAACCATCTTTCTTGATGCACAGCACAGGCAACGCCAGCCGGCAAGACGCATCGCCCTTGTACGGGTTGCAACTGTCGGCATGCGGCTGGCTGATGCCCTCTTTGGGTGACCCGTGGCAACTCATCCAGACGGCGGATGCGGGCAATTTCTCACTGGGCAGGATGCCCCAGGTCATGCCGTAGGCGTCGGGGTTGTTGACGGCGGCTGGCGCGGCTGCGGTTGTGGGTGCAGTGGCTGGCGCGCCTGCGGCTGCTTTTTCTGCGGCGAGCTGCGCCTCTTGCTTCTTCGCGCTTCCGCTTAGCCACCATAGCGGCACGACCAAGACGATCAGCAAAACCACCAAAATCGCGATACTGCGCGGCGAGAGGAATCCAAGTTGTCGATGCACGGGCTGCCCTTTTCAGACGAACCGCCCGTCTGTATTGAGATTCAGGCGGCTTGTGATTCGGCCCGCGAGTCGTTGGCCACAGTTGCAGCCTCGTCCGCACGAGCCATGAAGCCCTTGAACTTACCTTTTTTCAGATGAATCAGCAAGAGCGAGATGCTGGCCGGTGTGATGCCGCTGATGCGCGACGCCTGGCCAAGCGTTTCTGGGCGGTGTTTTGCAAGCTTTTGCCGCGCCTCGAACGATAAGCTGCTTACCTGCAGGTAATCCAAATCCAAAGGCAAGCGCAAGTGTTCAAAGTGGGCGGCACGATTGACCTCATCTTGTTGACGATCAATATAGCCACTGTACTTGGCGGCGATCTCGACCTGCTCTCGGACCGCATCCAATAAATCACCCAAGGTTTCACGTGAAACATCGGGGCTAGCCAAACCATCTCTACCTTCCGGCGTGAGTGAGACGAGAGCCTCATAGCTCACGCCGGGGCGGCGCAGCAGGTCAAACAAGTTGTACTCATGCTCAATCGCTTTGCCCAAGACGCGCACGGACTCTGAGGCGGGCAGTTTCTGCGGCGACACCCACGTGGACTTGAGCCGCTCTGTTTCACGTGAAACCGCATCGCGTTTGCGGTTGAAAGCATCCCAGCGCGCATCATCCACCAAACCGAGTTGGCGGCCCACTTCGGTCAAGCGCATGTCGGCATTGTCCTCTCGCAGTTGCAGCCGGTATTCGGCGCGGCTCGTGAACATACGGTAGGGCTCGCTCACGCCTTGGGTAGTGAGGTCATCCACCAGCACGCCGAGGTAGGCCTCGCTGCGGCCGGGTAACCAACGGTCGTGCGCGAAGCTGATACTGCCTGCCGATGAGCTGGCCGCATCGCCAAACCCTTGCGCGCGTACATTGAGTGCCGCATTGATCCCAGCAAACAAGCCTTGCGCCGCAGCTTCTTCGTAGCCTGTCGTGCCGTTGATCTGCCCGGCGAAAAACAGCCCATCAATCGCTTTGGTTTCAAAGTTGCTGCGCAGTTCGCGCGGATCAAAATAGTCGTACTCAATCGCGTAGCCGGGCCGCAGGATGTGGGCGTTTTCCAAGCCTTTCATCGAGCGAATCATCGCGTATTGAATATCAAATGGCAGGCTGGTGGAGATGCCATTGGGATAGACCTCGTGCGTCGTCAGGCCTTCGGGCTCCAGAAAAATTTGGTGCGATTCTTTATCAGCGAAGCGATTGACCTTGTCTTCCACACTCGGGCAGTAGCGCGGGCCGACGCCTTCAATCTTGCCGGTGAACATGGGGCTGCGGTCAAAACCCGAGCG
>JBJTSL010000503.1:0-3949 GCA_046076625.1 Allobrachymonas sp. | reverse complement strand
AGGGGCGCAGCGGATGTCGTAGCCGTAGCTGCTGGTGCCGTAGCTGATCATTTTTTGCCCGGCTGGCGATTGGCGGACTTGGCCGGGTTCGAAGGGTTCGATCATGCCGTGCTGCTCGGCCATGCGGCGAATCCATTTGTCTGATTTGATGCTCATAGTGGAATTCTAGCTAGACGACGTAGCTGATAAAGGAAAAAAGCAGACTCAGCACGATGGTAGAGCCCAGTGGGATGTTGATATCGCGCCCGCGCAGCTTGAAATTGAAATCGCCGGGGAGTTTGCCAAAGCCGAAGCGGCGCAGGAAAGGGGCGAGCCAACTGAGCAGGAAGAGGGCGAGAACGGTGATGAGCAGCCAACGCATGTGCAAACTAAGTACTATAAAATCAATAGCAATCTATGCAGATTTTATGCCGGCAGATGACCATTTTCGGCATAAAACTGAGCGGCCGGATGCCCTCATGCTCGGCCAAAGTCGTCTGCCAAGCGGGTGATGTCGTCTTCGCCCAAATAGCCGCCGAGTTGCACTTCCACAATCTCCACGGGCTCAGTCGTGCGGTTCGTGAGGCGATGGATTTGGCCGAGCGCGATGTCGCAATGCTGGCCGACTTGCAGCGTGATTTCACGCACGCTGCCGTCAAGCTGGCCGAGGGTGACGACCGCTGTGCCGCGCACCACCACCCAATGCTCGGCGCGCTGGGCGTGCTTTTGCAGGCTGAGTTGTTTGCCGGGGTGTACGCCGATGCGTTTGACTTTGAAGCCAGCGGATTCGTCGATGGATTCATACCAGCCCCACGGGCGTTCGGTGCGTTCGACGGAATGGGTGCGGTAGGTGGTGGTCATGAAGGCGTTAGAGGGTATGGCTGCGGTCGCCTTGGGCGAAGCCGATCAGCCCCAAGTCTAAACCTTTGCCCAAAGCGAGGACTTTGAAGAGCTCGCCCATTTCGTGCTCGTGGATGAGCTTGGCGGTGGCGCTGCGTTGCAGGGGTGGGAGTTTGTCAGCGAGCTCCAAAAAACCGCAGTTGAGCAAAAAGCGGCCTTGCGAGCAGTAGCCGATCACGTCCATGCCGGCATCTTGCGCAGCCAGGGCGCAGCCGGTGAAGTTCACATGCGCAGTGATATCTTGCTCACCCACGCGGCTCAGCGGATCGGTGCCGGCGGTGTGCAGGCTGTGCGTCATGAGCGTGCCCATGTGGCGCTGGGGATGGTAGTACTCGGCTTCGGGGAAGCCGTAGTCGATGAAAAAGGCTGCGCCCTGCGTCAGCTTTTCGGCCAGGGTGCCCAAGAAGGCTTCGGATTGTGGGTGAATTTCGGTCAAGTAGTCATGGGCGCCCCCAATATCCAGCGGTGGGCGCAGGCTGCTGGGTTGGTCTTGCCATGCAAATCCAGCCTCTGTTACGGTAACGCCACGCTCATGCCACGCGCTCTGCTTACGCTGCAGCAGCTTCACGGGCATGGCATCGAGCACTTCGTTGCCAATCACCACGCCTTGCATCGCATCGGGCAGCTCGGCCAGCCAGGTGATCTGGCCTGCGAACGCCTTGAGCTTCTCCTGCTGGCGCGCTCTCAGTTCAGAGGAAATTTCTACAATGAAATACTGCTCTATCCGGCACGAAATATGCGCTAGATGCTCGCATATTTGTAGCGCTAGGGCGCCACTTCCTGCGCCAAACTCATAGACGCAAGCCTTGCCACCCGCAGCCTTCCCCGCAGGCAATACTTGCGCAATTTGCTGCGCCAAGCATTGCCCGAACAGTGGCGAGAGCTCGGGTGCGGTGACGAAATCGCTGCCACTAGAGGGCATGCGGCCAAATTTTTGCAGCGAGTTCGCGTAATAGCCCAAGCCCGGTACGTAGAGCGCGGCTTGCATGAACTCGTCAAACGGCAGCCAGCCGCCGCGCTGCGCGATCAGCGTGCGGATGTGTGCTGACAAAGCTGAGGCGATGGGCTCAGATACACTGGAAGGCATTGAATTCACAGGCGGAATTGTCCCGCATTTGCGTATGACTGAGCTTGCAGACAAAGTGGTGTTGGTGACCGGGGCTGGCAAACGGCTGGGGCGCGGGATCGCGCTGGCCTGCGCGAAAGCGGGCTGGCGCGTGGCGGTACATTACCGCAGTTCGGAATTGGATGCTATTGAGACGGTAGCACTCTGCGCAGATTCTATGCCGGCGAACCCCGGAAAACATCATCAATTTCAAGCGGATTTGGCGGATGAGGCCGCGACGCGCGACTTGGCAGCGCAGGTGATCTTGCAGATGGGGCGGCTCGATGCCGTGGTCAACAGTGCGGCTTTGTTTGAGCATGACGAAGCGGCGAGTTTCAGCTATGACGGGATGAACAAACATCTCGCGAGCAACACAGGCGCTGCCATCGTGCTTGCGCAGGCTTTGCATGCGCATGTGAAAGCGCGCCATACCGCAGGTGTGGTGGTCAACATGCTCGATCAAAAACTCTGGAATCAAAACCCAGATTTCTTGAGCTACACGTTGTCCAAGGCGGCTTTGGAGGCAGCAGGCACCATGTTGGCTTTGGCGCTCGCGCCGCAGGTCCGCGTGGTGGGCATCGCGCCTGGGCTGACGTTGACCTCGCACATGCTGTCCGATGAAAAATTCAAAGCACTGCACAGCCTCTCGCCGCTGGGGCGTAGCTCCACGCCACAAGATGTGTGCGCTGCCGTGCTGTTTGCGTTGACCAACCAGTCCATTACCGGCACCACGCTGCTGGTCGACGGCGGCCAGCATCTCATGAAATTCGAGCGCGATTTTTCGTTGATGTGAAGGCAGCATCGCAGCAAAGAAACAGGGAGAACACCATGTCTAACGCCCCACGCGGCACACAAATTTTGCAGCTGAAGGGCCTGCGCTTCGATGCGAATCTTGGCATTTTGGAGAGCGAAAAAATCAAACCCCAGCCGATCCAAGTCGATGCCGAGCTGAATTTAGGCACGCAGCGCCTCAACCCGCAAGACGATGAAATCCACCATGTGCTGGACTACCGCAAAGTGCGCCAGATCATCATCGACGAATGCACCGAGCGGCATATCAATTTGCTGGAAAGCCTGATCGGCAAAGTGGCCAGTCGTTTGATGCAATTGCCCGGCGTGGTGGGCGTGCGTGTGAAGATCGCCAAGTTGGAAATCTTCAGCGACTGCGAAGTGGCAATTGCCGTGGAGACAGGGCAGTGGTAATCTGATTGTGCGGAACAATTAAGTCTGAAATTTGACAATTGGTGTGAAATTTCATTCCACATAAATCAACAACTTACACGCCGCAAAGACGTGTGGTTTGAAGTTTTCCTGACTGAAATAGCCTAAACCAGTCTAGGAGTCAGTGGATGATCGGCTTGCGCGGTGCGAGCGAGTAGATCGATGGTCTCCACTCTAGATGCGGTACTCTGTACCGAAGGTGACTATCAACTACGAGGGATCGTCAACGGTATTTCAGTGACTGACCATTCAAGTTACCGCTTCACTACCAAGACCGGGGTCTCGGAGGTCGGTGTCGCCATTTCCCGAGTGAACGACCGATTTCACTTGCAGCGAAGTGGCACTTCCGCCCCTTTGAGGTCGTCCGCAATACCCGCGAGAGCGGCCAGCGATTATGACTTTGGCGCGCGCAAGGTTAACGGCCGGTTTGGGCCACTTACAGCCACTGGCCAATGACTGCTTCGGCGGAGCCAAATTGTGTTTAGTATCTAACCGTTTCAACAGGAGCGAGTGTCGTTGAAAGGCTGGTTGCGGTCAGTCGCCACATCGATGCCGACCGACTCCTAACACCCAGATCGGTCGGAGGCGTAGGGCAGTCGCGTCTATAGGCAGGCGCCTCTCATCGGTTAGGGGGAATCGTTGCCCCAGTAGCACCTATTCACTACGGAGGGCATACGTGTTGAATTTCACCTAGAATTGACCCACTAAGGCCACATTTTTTCATCCAATTTTGACCCCTGTTAG
>JBJTSL010000502.1:0-2684 GCA_046076625.1 Allobrachymonas sp. | reverse complement strand
AAAAGGCGATTGAATGGGACGTTGGGCGCTGTTACAACAGTTTGAGACACAAAAGTAGTCTTTGACTATTGAACAGCTCCTGAGATGGTGTAGCTACTGGATTACTCATGCGAGTCAGCTCCAGCCGAAGATCAAAAAATTATCAAGGAAGCGAATTTATGAAATCGACGCTTTGATCAGGCAAAAAAAACCGAGCGCCATTGCTTGGGCTCGGTACTTGATTGTATACGGTTCGCCTGTGCTTATTCAACGTGTTGCTGCTATCATGTTAAAAATTGATCGATTTTTTAACTCGAAAAGTCCCTCATGTTAAAACCATGCTATGTTTTGCCCACACTGCCGCCAACGGGCGTGAATTTTGATGCACCTGAGCTTTTGAAGGCGCTCGCGCTCGCGCATCGGCATTTGGCAGAGCTCAAAGGTTGCGCTAAAAGCATCCCTAACCAATCCATCTTAATTGACACCCTAGCCTTGCAAGAGGCCAAAGCAAGCTCCGAGATTGAAAGCTACGTCACCACGCAAGACGAGCTCTTTCAAGCCGATTTGCAGCTTGCAGAATGGGTCAGCCCCGCAGCAAAAGAAGTGGCGCGCTATCGAGAGGCGCTCAAACAAGGCTTTATGCAAATGCAGGCTCAGCAAGGCTTGCTCACCAACAGCGCATTGATCGCGTTGTTTCAATTGCTGAAAAACAGCAGCGAAAGCTTTCGCCACAGGCCAGGCACAGTGCTTAAAAACGATAAAACGGGCGACACTGTGTTTGTGCCGCCGCAAGAGCCAGCAGCAATCCAAAAACACATGGAAGATTTGGAGCGCTTCATCAATACCTCAGATGATGCCCTCGATCCGCTGCTGAAAATGGCACTCATCCACCATCAGTTCGAAAGCATTCACCCATTCAGCGATGGCAATGGCCGCGTTGGGCGGATTTTGTGTGTGCTGTATCTCACGCAAACCGGCTTGCTCAACACGCCCGTGCTCTACCTATCGCGATACATCAATCAACACAAATCAGATTACTACCGACTGCTGCAAACCGTGCGTGATCAAGGCGCTTGGCATGAATGGCTGCTTTTCATGCTGCAAGCCGTGGCCAACACGGCGCAAAGCACCGTCGCCGTGGTCGAAGGCATGCGCGAGCTCATGGCGCAAACCAAGCAACGCCTGCGCCAAGAAACGCCCAAGCTGTATTCACAAGACTTGCTCAACAACCTCTTTCGCCACCCCTACACCCGCATTGAATTCGTACAACGCGATCTAGGCGTCACCCGCCAAACCGCCGCCAAATACCTAAAGCTGCTTGCCGCCAAAGGCTTGGTGCAGCAGCATGCGCAGGGCAGGCATATTTATTTCATCAATGTGCCGCTGGTGGAGTTGCTGACACAGGGCGAGAGATGAAATGACTTTCAATTCACCCGAAGCTGAAGCCGCCAACTCACTATTGCCGACATGATTGCTGAACGAGTCAATTCAAGGCCAAGCGGTGGGAGGGCAGCGTGGGGGAAGGTCCCATACGTGATTTCAAAGGTGCGCTCGATGCCAAAGGCGCGCAGAAAGGCGTTTTCATTACGACGAGCAGTTTTACACCCGCTGCAATTGCGGCAGCACGTACTAGTCGCTCTTATCGGATTGTTTTGATTGACGGAAGTAGACTTGCCGAGTTGATGATCGAGCACGACCTAGGCGTATCGGTGGCTGCGAGTTACCAGCTTAAGCGCCTAGACGGTGATTTTTTCGCTGAGGAGTGAAGACAAGAATCCCAAAGCAATAAGACCCGCTGGGGCGATTTTTCTTGGTTGCGGCGAGCCCTTACCTTCCAAGCTTCAAAAAGTCATCCCCCTTGCCCAGCTCCAGCAAACCGGTGTTGCTGTAGATGCCGAGCTTGGCGCGGGTGTCGGTGATGTCCAGGTTGCGCATGGTGAGCTGCCCAATGCGGTCGAGCGGGCTGAATGGCGCGTCTTCCACCTTTTCCATAGAGAGGCGCTCGGGCGCGTAGGTGAGGTTGGGGCTTTCGGTGTTGAGGATGCTGTAGTCGTTGCCGCGACGCAGTTCGAGCGTGACTTCGCCGGTGACGGCGTGCGCCACCCAGCGCTGGGCGGACTCGCGCAGCATGATGGCTTGGGGGTCGAACCAGCGGCCTTGGTAGAGGAGGCGGCCGAGCTTTTTGCCGTTCATGCGGTATTGCTCGATGGTGTCTTCATTGTGAATGCCGGTGACGAGGCGCTCGTAGGCGATGAAGAACAGCGCGAGGCCGGGGGCTTCGTAAATGCCTCGGCTCTTGGCTTCGATGATGCGGTTCTCAATCTGATCGCTCATGCCCAGGCCATGGCGGCCGCCGATGGCATTGGCTTCTAGGAACAGTTCGACAAGGCTGGGGAAGGTTTTGCCGTTCAATGCAACAGGCTGGCCTTCTTCAAAGCGCACATTGACTGTCTCGGCTTTGACGACGCAATCTTCGCGCCAGAACGGCACGCCCATGATGGGATTCACGATTTTGATGCCGCTGTTTAAGAATTCAAGGTCTTTGGCTTCGTGCGTTGCGCCGAGCATGTTGCTGTCTGTGCTGTACGCTTTTTCGGCGCTCGTTTTGTAGCCGAAGCCTTCTTTGGTCATGAAGGCGCTCATTTCGGCGCGGCCGCCCAACTCGTCGATGAAGAGTGGATCGAGCCACGGCTTGTAGATTTTCA
>JBJTSL010000501.1:0-10130 GCA_046076625.1 Allobrachymonas sp. | reverse complement strand
TGGGGCGAGAGACTCGGCAGTTTGTCGATGAATTGGGCCAGCTCAATCAAGCAGTGGCGGCGCAGTGTGAGCGAGTGACCTTCATGGCTGCGGGTTGCGTGTTGACGCTGAAGGGGGCTGCATGAATCGCAAGATTTTCATAGGCATGTCTTGGCTGTTGCTGAGTTGGCAAGCGCTTGGCGCAGGCATGTCGGTGACCGACGGACGCGGCAAAGCGCAAGTGTTTGATACACCGCCACAGCGCATCGTGAGTGTGCTGCCCTCGCTCACGGAGAGCGTTTGCGCCTTGGGCGCTTGCGCCAAATTGGTGGGGGTGGATCGGTATTCCAACTGGCCAGCAAGCGTGAAAAAGCTGCCACAAGTCGGCGGCGGGTTGGATCTGAATATCGAAGCGATTGTGCGGTTGAAGCCCGATGTGGTGCTGGCAGCCACTTCGTCCCGCGCAGGCGAGCGGCTGGAGGCTTTGGGGATCAAGGTGCTGATGTTTGAGCCGTCGTCGCATGAGCAGGTCAAAAGCAGTTTGCAGGCGTTGGATGCGCTTTTAGGCACGAAGCAGGCCGATGCGCTGTGGCGCAAAGTAGAGGAAGATGTTGCGCAGGCAGCCAAGCTCCTGCCGCTGGCAGCCCGGGGCGCGAAAGTGTATTTTGAAGTGGACCGCACGCCCTATGCGGCGGGTGAAGCTTCGTTCATTGGGCAGACGCTGGCCAAGCTCGGGTTGAACAACATCGTGGGCCAATCGCTCGGTGCATTTCCCAAAATCAACCCGGAGTTTGTGGTGCAGCAGCAGCCGGATGTGTTGGTCTTGAGCGAGCGGCATGCCGCAGAGTTGCCCATGCGCCCCGGCTGGAAGCAACTGAAAGCCCTGCAAAACCAAGCAGTGTGCAAACTCACGGCGGAACAAGGCGATGTGGTGGTGCGATGCGGCCCGCGCTTGGCCGAAGGCGCGAAGGTGCTGGCGCAATGCATTGCGCGGGTGATGAAGAAATGATGAAGTCCGCTGCTCTGGCTGTCTGGCTCATGGGCGCGGCAGCGCTCTTGACGCTGCTTGGCCTGCAAGTGGGCAGCGATGGGTTGAACTGGCAATGGTCAAGCGGCGATGCCAATTGGCAGCAAGTGATGCTCGACATTCGCTTGCCGCGTGGCTTGGGCGCCTGGGCTGCGGGCGCTCTGCTCGGGCTCTCGGGCGCGCTCGCGCAGGGGTTGTTTCGCAACCCGCTGGCCGATCCGTTTTTGCTGGGTAGCGCTTCCGGGGCGACGCTCGGCGTGGTGATGTTGCTGGCTGCACTGGGCATCTCGCCCATGGCGCTGAGCGCTTTGCACAGCGTAGGGCTCACAGGCGCTGCGTTTGCAGGCGCTCTGGCTGCGGTGAGCCTCACGCTCGTATTGGCGCAGGGCGTGGGCAGCCCGCTGCGCTTGCTGCTGGCGGGCGTGGTGGTGGGCGTGGTGCTGGGGGCGCTGTCCTCGCTCTTACTCACGCTCGCACCCGAGGTGATGCTGGCGGTGCAGGGCTTCATGCTGGGCAGCACAAGCTTTCTGGGCTGGAGTGCGGTCGTGGTGTTGTGGATCGCCTTGTTGGCCTGTTTGCCTGTGGCGCTGCTGACCTCGCGTGCTTTGGATGCCTTGCAATTGGGGCAGGCGGCTGCGCAGAGCCTTGGCTTGCCTCTGTCATCGATTCGCTTGCTGCTGGTGGCTGTGCTGTCTTTGGCCACAGGCGCGGCGGTGGCGCAAACGGGCTTGATTGCTTTCGTGGGCTTGGCTGCGCCGCATTTGGTGCGCGGGCTGTGCCGCGCCAATCACCGCGCCTTGATGCTGCTCAGCGCTTTGTGTGGTGGAGTGTTGCTGCAAGCCTCTGATCTGCTCGCTCGCGGCTTGGCGGCGCCGCGCGAACTGCCGGTGGGCGTGCTCACAGCGGTGTTGGGTGGCGCGTATCTGCTCTGGCTGATGCGCAAGAATGCGGCGCAGGCTGCTTGGGGTGTGAAAGAATAACTATGAAAAAGAGAGCACTCCACGCAGATTTTGTGCCGGCGAACTGCCATTTTCTCTCTAACAATGCGCGTGAATGGCAGGCGGGGCATGGGTGAGCATGCGCTGTCTGTACAAAGCTTGAGCGTGCAACTCGGTGCGCGCCAAGTGTTGCGTGGTATCCATGCCCCATTCGAGCTGGGGCGGTGGACATGCATCGTCGGGCCCAACGGCGCAGGCAAATCCAGTTTGCTCAAGGCGCTAGTGGGCTTGCTGCCCAGCACAGGGAAGATCGAGCTGGGAGGCCTGGCCTTGACCCACTGGGATGCGCAGCGCCGCGCCCAGCACATCGCGTGGCTCGCGCAAGATGAGACCGGCGGCGCAGCCCTGCGTGTGCGCGATCTGGTCATGCTTGGCCGCTTGCCGCATTTGGGTTTGCTCGGCGCTGTGACATCAGCAGACCAAACCGCTTGCGAGCAAGCCATGCAAGCCACGCAAACGAGTGGGTTTGCAGACGAGCCGCTGGGCACGCTCTCCGCCGGCCAGCAGCAGCGCGTGCGCCTCGCGCGCGCTTTGGCCACACAAGCGCCCATTCTGTTGCTCGATGAGCCCTTGGCCAACCTCGATCCACCGCATCAGCTCGAATGCGTGCAACTGATCCGCCGCTTGGTGGCGCAGGGAAGTACCGTGATCACGGTACTTCACGAACTGCCCATGGCGCTGCAGAGCGATGAGCTGCTGATCTTGCAAGCGGGTGAGCTGGTGCATCAAGGTGGCAGCCAATTGGATGCAACGCATCGCGCGTTGGAGCGCGTGTTCGATCACACCATCCGCGTCGTGCAACTCACGCACGCAGGGCAGGCGCATTGGGTGGTGGTGCCGAATTCCACGCGAGGCTGAGAATTGATGAGGTAGACATCAAGGAGCTGCCAAGCGCATGGGTAGGACAGATGTTGGCTGCGGCTTGGTTGTGGATGGGCGTTCAGCGCAACAGTGCAATTGCCAGCTTCAAGCCCACAAACGTCGCCACCAGTGAGCCCAGCAAATGCAAGCCGCTGTGCGCCAGCGCGGCGGCAAAGCGCGATTGCTGCAAAAGCATCACGCCCTCCGCGGAAAACGTGCTGAACGTGGTGAGCGCCCCTAAAAACCCCGTCACCAAAGCCAAGCGCCATACCGGGTCGATCTCAGGAAGCTGCTGAAACACCCCCAGCGCCAACCCAATCAACAAGCCACCCACCAGATTCGCCACCAAAGTTCCCCAAGGCAACCAACTGCTCGGCGCATTCAACCAAAGCCCCAATTGCCAGCGCGCAATCGCCCCCAGACTGGCTCCGATGCAAAGGGCGAGGATGTTCATTTCTTAAGTGTAGGCCATTGGGGTGAAAACACAGCTTTTTCTCCGCGCTTGCGCACAATGTCTGCAAATCAAATACCGTCCGAGAACGCAGTTCAACTGTACAAGGCAGCAGCACTTAGCGCGCAGAGGACTCCCAAGGACCTGAGACAAAAACAGCCTCTCCCTCTCCCGGCCAGGGCGGCATGGTGATGGCAACTGCACTGATGCCTTCTGAAGCGGAGGCGCGAAACTGAAAATGCGTACCCAACGGAATGGTGACGCACAAGCCGGGAATCAATTCAACAACCTCTTCTTTTATGCCTTGCTTTCGCCACATCTCGCCACGTCCGGCGATGACGTACCAAATTTCCTCGACAGTTCGGTGAGTGACGGCCTTGGCGACTTCGCCCGCAGCTAGATGGAAGTGAGCCATGGTTCCACCCGATAGCCCAAGCAAAATCCGAACCTCCAAGCCGTCTGGCGCAATCACGCTGGGCTCGGTGGGTAACGACAGACGGGTGAATTCAGGCATAGGGTTTCGTGACGTTAAAAGTGATCTATTGGCCAATGGCTGTTTGAAGTGCCTTGATGGAGGAACGAACAGGCCTGCGTGTGTTGGGTGAAAAAGCTCAGTCACTTTCATCACAAGCGCCATCCGCGCGATATGGGGCAGGCGCAGATCGAAGCTTTTTTGTCGCACATGGCGGTCGAGCGCAAAGTTTCGGTCTCGACGCACCGTCAAGCGCTCAGTGCCTTGCTTTTTCTGTACCAGAAGGTATTGGGGGTTGAGCTGCCCTGGATGAACGCGCTGGCGCGGCCTGTGCCGAAAAAGCGTATTCCTGTGGTGCTGACACGCCCGGAAGTGCAGGCTTTGCTGGGCAAACTGGATGGGCAGCACAAGCTGCTCGCATCGGTGCTCTATGGCTGCGGCATGCGTTTGATGGAAGGGCTGCGCTTGCGAATCAAAGATGTTGATTTTGACCGCAAGGTCATCATTGTGCGAGAGGCCAAGGGCGGCAAAGACCGGGTGGTGATGTTGCCCGGCAGCTTGCTGGAGGCGTTGAAGCATCAATGCCACTTAAGCCATGATCTCTGGACTCAAGATCGGGCGGCGCAAGTGCCTGGCGTGGAAATGCCCCATGCGCTCGCTGTGAAATACCCAAAGGCGGGCCAAACGTGGGCTTGGCATTGGGTGTTCCCGCAGGCCACGCTGTCCACCGATCCGCGCAGCAAAACGGTGCGAAGACATCACGCCTACGACCAGACTTTTCAGCGCGCCTTCAAGCAGGCGATGCAGGCAGCCCTGATTGTGAAACCCGCAACGCCGCATACCCTGCGCCACAGCTTTGCCACGCATTTGCTGCAAGCGGGCACGGATATACGCACCGTGCAGGAGCTGCTGGGACATTCGGATGTGTCGACGACGATGATTTATACGCATGTGTTGAAAGTGGCTGCGGGCGGGACGGCGAGCCCGCTGGATGCCTTGGCCACCTTGCATTGACGGTTTTCACTGCATTTTCTATAGCATTCCGCGCAGTATCTATGCCGGCTAGGTGACTATAACGCTTTAAATTGAAGGGGCTATGGCATTAACAGATTTATAAGAGAAATCAATCTCTGGCCGGCAAGAAATCTGCGCGGAATGCTATCAAAAATAGAGCGACACGACGCGCCAACCAAATTGATCCGCTGCGCGATGGGTCTGAAAAAGCTAACCAAGCGAATTTGAAACGAATACTCGCACCTTCAAGCAAAGAAAGCCACGCCTCAGCGCATCGCCGCCTTCACTTCCGCCCCCAGATCAATCACGCTCATGGCGTAGTAGCTGCTCCAGTTGTAGCGAGTGATGACGTAAAAGTTTTCTGTGCCGGCAACATACGATGGGGCGTTGGCGGGCGAAAGCGCCGGGTCGCCGTTTTGCAGTTCGATCAAGGCCAACGGGCCTTTGTGATCCAATGCTGCGCCTGAGAGGATGGCCCCCTTGGCTTGGAAACTTTCCACGCTGAAGGTGGGCAGAATATCAGGAGCGAGCAGGGCATCTTTGTCTAATTTGCTCGCATCGAAGCTCAGCGAGTAATGCGTGGGTTGGCCGGTTTTCCAGCCGAAGGCTTTGAAATAATTGGCCACCGAGCCAATCGCGTCAGTCGGGCTGCGGAAAAGATCGACCTTGCCATCGCCATCAAAATCAATCGCGTATTTCACCCAACTGCTGGGCATGAATTGCCCTAGGCCCATCGCGCCGGCATAGCTGCCGCGCAGCTCCAGCGGGTCAATACCTGTTCGGTTTTTGAGGGAGAGAAATTGCTCCAGTTCATCGCGGAAAAATGCGGTTCGATCGCGTTTTTCGGTTTTGGGGAAATCAAAAGCCAGCGTGGCCAGTGCGTCCATCACGCGGAAGTTGCCCATGTTGCGGCCATAGATCGTCTCGACGCCGATGATGCCAACGATGATCTCGGCGGGCACGCCAAATTCTGCTTCGGCGCGTTCTAGCGCGGCCGCGTGATCGCGCCAAAATTTCACGCCAGCTTGAATGCGCACAGGATCAATGAAACGGCTACGGTAGACGCGCCAATTTTTCCAGACCACGCCGCTGGCGGACGGCTGCATCGGGCGCATGAGGCGCTGCACCGTGGGGATGAACTGCGATTGCGCGAGCGCTTGGCGCACCCACTCTTTATCCAGATTGCGGCGCTCAGCCACATCGTCGGCAAAGCGCATCACGTCTTCGCGCTGCGCGTAGGGCGTGCCTTGCGGGGCGGGTTTGCTGGCTTTTTGAGAAGCCTTCTGAGCCGCTTTTTTAGAGCTTTTTTGGGCATTCGCCGGCAAAGAACCTGCGCTGAGTGCTATCAAAATAAGAGTGGATAAAAAGGCAGAACGAGACAAAGTCACGATGAAGCGGGCGCCAAGAAACGGGGAAATCTGGCGCTCAGTGTAGCCAAATTCCCGCGCTGCGCCGCCTGCGGCTGGTAGCGCAAAGCCTCTAATTGCAACAACCAGTCGTGCAGGGCCTGTGCGGAATCGCCGAACTTAGCCACAGCCTGTTGCGCCAAGGTGCGTGGTGGTGTGGAGGATTCAGACGGCAAACCCGCTTGGGCCAAGGCTTTGCGCGCGCGCGCGAGCTGGCGCAGCCAGGGGTCTTGGTGGTGCAGCTCCCACAGCGTCCACACCGCGCCGAGCAAGCCCACCAGCGTGACAATGCCCGCCAGCACTTTGCCCAAATCTTCCCAGCTCGGGTTGGAAAAGCCCAAGTTTTTCAGCAAATCAAGTTGTTTGGATTGCGAATAATTGAGCACCCATTGATTCCAGCGGTTATTGATGGCCTCCCACGTGGCGCGCAGTTGTGTGATCAGGCCGACTGGCATGACCGCGCCCAAGGCTGCGCCCACCGCACCTTGCGGCGCAGCCAAGCGCTCGAAGCTGCCCACACGACCGGGCGAGACCGCACCGGTGGGATCCACCCGCACCCAGCCCGTGCCCGGCTGCCAGACTTCAGCCCAGGCATGCGCATCCCGTTGGCGCACCGTCCAATAGCCATCCACCGAGTTGATTTCGCCGCCCTGGTAGCCAGTGACGATTCGCGAGGGCACGTCCAGCGCTCGCATCAAAATCACAAAGCTGGAAGCAATATGCTCGCAAAAGCCTTGCTTGCGGTCGAACCAGAATTCATCTGCGGTGTGCTGGCCAAACACGTCGGGCTCCAGCGTGTAGGTGTAGCCACCTTCGCGCAGGCGGCGCATGACCTCGGGCACGAGCACATTGGCATTGGCCTGCGCAAAGCGCGGGTCGCGCCGAATCTCAGCGGCCAATTGCATCGTGCGCGGGTTAAACCCTGCGGGCAGCTCCACGAAATCTTGCAGCCCAATCGCATACTGCTCGGGGCCATGACGAAAACTGGTGCTGCTGCTGGCGCGGTAGCGCAGCAAATCGCTCACAGGGCGGTTGCTGATCCATTGCAGCTCATTGTTCATGAAAAGCTCGTGGCCGGGCACATCGGGCTTGGCCGTGGCGGCTTCGAGCACGAAGATCCAAGGCCGCTGGCTGGGCTCCATGGTCACTTCGTAATCTAATGTCTCCCCGCTGGTTTGCAGATTGGGCGGCACGGCAAATCGGCGCGAGATGCGCGAGGTGCTGGGCGCCCAATTGCGGCCATCAAAGCTTGTGAGCACCGGGCCGCGAAAGTATTGCTCGCTGGCAGGTGGAATTTGCTGGCCGGGTTTCAAATTCCATTTGATGCGCAGCGCAATTGAATCATCCAGAGCGAGTTTCGCAATCGTGCCCACTTCCATCTGCGCTGACAAGCCGCTGCGCCCGGTCATGGCATCGCCCGGTACGCCCCACAGCGGCGCCAGCCGTGGAAACAGCACAAACAGCAGCGCCATGATGGGCGCGCCCAGCAGCACCATGAAGCCGGCGGTTTTGAGCGAATCGAGCAGAGGCGGCTGGCCGACCACCCGGTGCGCATTCACCAAAGCGGTGAGCAAACCCATGAGTGCGAGCATCATGGCCGCCGCTGTGAGCAAACTCTGCGAGAAGAAGAAATTCGTGAGCATCGTGAAAAAGCACAAGAAAAACACCACGAAGGCATCGCGCCGCGCCCGCAGTTCCAGCGTCTTGAGCGTGAGCAAAACGACGATCAGCGTCACGCCCGCATCGCGCCCCAGCACGGTGCGGTGCGTCATGAGCGTGGCGCCAATCGTGAGAATCAGCATACCCAGCAGCCACCATTTGGAAGGCAAAGGCCGGCCACGCCACGCAATGCTCGCGCGCCAAATCAAGACAACTGCCGCCAAACCGCTGCACCACAGCGGCAAATGCTGACCCTGCGGCAGGATCACCCAGCCAATCACCGCCAGCAAAAACAGCGTATCGCGCACATCGCGCGGCAGGTGGCGAAGTTTGTCCAGCCAGATCAGCATAGGGCGAGCGCCTCCAAGCAGGCGCGATGGTGCGCCTGGCCGCTGGCGGGTTTGATCTCGCGGCCAGGCAGGCGCAAGCCGTAGTCTGAACCAAGCTTGTCAGCGGCGATCACCCAAGCCGTGAGGCGCGAGAGGCGGGCCTCATGCTCGGCCGCGCCGCAGTGGGCGTAATCCAGCCAGAGCTCGTAGCGCTGCGCATCGGAGCTGTCGCGGCTCACCAGTTCATCCGATTTAGCGGCTTTTTTCCAAACCACGAGTTTGAGGGGGTCACCGCGCCGATAAGCTCGCACGCCGTCGAACTCGCCACTGCTTTGCGCCCGCGCCGCCGCGCCGCCGCCCGAGCGCGGCTCGCCTGGCGGCAAGGGCGGTGCAAAAGGCTCAGGCGCGGGATAGACCAGCACCTCGGATTTGGGCCGCCACACCGTCCACACACGAAACGTGCCTAGCGGGTAGCGCGTCTCAGCCTGCAAATCAGGCACGCGGTGCAGGCCGCGCCGGGGTGCTTTGAAGGCCACATTCAGCGTGGTGGAGCCCTGAGCAGGCACATCGGCCCAAGCCCAGTGCGGGGCGTGGGCATCGTCCAGCAAGGCCAGGCCGATGCTGGGTCTTTGGCTTTTCCTAGCATGCGACAAACGCACCTCGATTTGGGCGATTGAACCGGCAAATATCGACTGAAATCCGCCTTTTCTCGTCATAGAATCTGCATAGTTAGCTATCAAATTCATAGTGATTCCGCGCAGGTTGCCATGCGTCACATGCATGCCCACCACGGCTGCGCCGGCCAGCATAAAGGTCAGCAGGTAGCCCAGATTGAGTTGGTAATTGATGGAAGCGATCAAGAGCACGAACAGGGTGAGCGCCAGCATCCAGCCGGCCCGTGTGGGCAAGATATACACATTGCGTTGCGTGAGCGTCCAGCTGTCGGTCAGCGGCAGCCGCGATTGCCACCATTGCCTGAAACGCTTGCGTATCGCGCCCAACATCACGAGCACCTCAGGGCAGCGCCACCGCAGTCATCATCGCCCGCACCTGCTCCACTGAGCCTCGCCCTGCATCGGCCACGGGGATCAGACGATGCGCGATGGTTTGAGGCAGCACGGCCTGCACATCATCGGGTGCGACGTAATTGCGACCCGAGAGCAGGGCTTGCGCTTTGGAAGCGCGCAACAGCGCAATGCCTGCACGCGGCGAGAGACCTTGCAAAAACCACTGCCCGCTGCGCGTAGCCGCAATCAAATCCTGCACATAGTTGAGCAGCGCATCGGTGGTTTGCACTTGCTGCACCGCCGCTTGCAATTGCTGTAAATCTTGCGGCGAGAGCACGGCGGGCAATTGCTCCACCATGCCTTGGCGGCCTGAGCCTTCGAGCAGCATGCGCTCTGAGGCGCGGTCGGGGTAGCCCAAGCTGATGCGCATCAAAAAGCGGTCGAGTTGGCTCTCGGGCAGCGCATAGGTGCCCAGTTGGTCATGCGGGTTTTGCGTGGCAATCACGAAAAACGGCTGCGGCAAGGGTCGGGTTTCGCCTTCTACGGTGACTTGCTTTTCTTCCATCGCTTCCAGCAAGGAAGATTGCGTTTTCGGGCTGGCGCGGTTGATCTCATCAGCCAGCAGCACCTGCGCAAATACGGGGCCGGGGTGAAACACAAAACTCTCTTTGCCGCGCTCATAAATCGACACGCCGGTCAAATCGCTGGGCATCAGATCGGCAGTGAACTGCACCCGCGAGAATTTCAGGCCGAAGCTGCGCGAGAGCGCATGCGCCAGCGTGGTTTTGCCCACGCCGGGCACATCTTCAATCAGCAAATGCCCACCGTCTTCACGACGAATTCATCATCGGTTGCCAACCCCATCAGGGAAGGTGGTTCAATTCCATGATCCGACATCTTCACCTTGAAACTTCCGGTGAAGATGAG
>JBJTSL010000500.1:0-5063 GCA_046076625.1 Allobrachymonas sp. | reverse complement strand
GAAATCCCATGCGCGCCGCAGCGCTCAAACCGCGCTCTGGCACATCACGCAATCCATGCTGCGCTGGATGGCGCCTTTCTTGTCGTTCACCGCGGAAGAGGCTTGGAAAGTGTTTGGTCAGTCCGAGACCGGCACGATCTTCACGGAAACCTATTGGACATTTGAAGAGTCCAAAACCACTGAAAGTGCCTCGCTGCTAGATAAGTGGGATCAAATCCTACAAATCCGGGGCTTGGCAAACAAAAAGATCGAAGAGTTGCGCGCGCGTGGATTGGTCGGTTCATCGCTGCAGGTGGTTCTCGCAATTAATGCCAACGACTCAACATATGAACTTCTGGCCAGTTTAGGCAGTGATTTGAAATATGTTTTTGTTGTGTCCGGTGTGGTTCTGGATAGATGGACAGATGCAGGTCCGCTGCAAATCAATGCCGCGCCCCTCAACTACCAAAAATGCGACCGCTGTTGGCATTACGTGGAAAACGTGGGCCAGCATGCCGAGCACCCCACGATCTGCGGTCGCTGCGTGAGCAATTTGTATGGCGAAGGTGAAAAACGCAGCCATGCCTAAAAGCAAAACCACCTTATCCGGCATACTGCCTTGGCTGATTCTGGCCGCGATCATCATCTTGGCCGATCAATTCACCAAGACCTTGATTTTGGGCTATTACAAGCTCGGCGACAGCACGCCTGTGACGAGCTTCTTTAACATCGTTCGGGTCCATAACACCGGCGCGGCCTTCTCTTTCTTGGCGAATGCAGGTGGTTGGCAGCGCTGGTTTTTCACAGGCATCGGCGCAGTCGCCACGATCTTCATTCTCTGGATGTTGCGCAGCCACCATGCGCAAAAGCTGTTTTCCTTTGCGCTGGCCTGCATCTTGGGCGGTGCGATTGGCAATGTGGTGGATCGCCTGCTGCATGGCTACGTGGTGGATTTTTTGGATTTCCACGTGGCTGGCTGGCATTGGCCTGCTTTCAATATTGCCGATAGCGCCATTTTCATTGGCGCGGCCTGCCTGATCTTGGATGAAATTTTGCGTGTGCGCCGTGGGCGTTGATGCCGCCCATCCCACGCCCCTGACGGCGCGTCGCGAATTCTGGCTGCTGCTCACGCTTGCAGGCATCCAGTTCACGCACATTCTCGATTTCATGATCATGATGCCTCTGGGGCCGCAGTTGCGGCAGGTGTTTGGCATCAGCGATGCGAAGTTCGGGCTCTTAGTTTCGGCCTATACATTTTCTGCGGGTGCGTCCGGCTTGCTGGCCGCGTTTTATGTGGACCGTTTTGGACGCAAGAAACTCCTGCTGGTTCTCTACTCGCTGTTTGCTGTTGCCACGCTCGCCTGCGGCCTCGCGCCCACCTATGAGTCGCTCATGTCAGCGCGTGTAGCGGCAGGCGTTTTTGGCGGCGTGCTCTCGGCACTTTCGCAGACCATTGTGGGCGATGTGATTCCTTCTGAGCGGCGAGGGCGTGCCATGGGTTTGGTGATGTCCTCGTTTTCCATTTCCACGGTGGCAGGCGTGCCGATGGGCTTATTTCTGGCTGCTCATTTCAACTGGCATGTGCCCTTTTTGGCCATCGCGGCATTCAGCGGTTTGCTCGTGCTTTTGGCTTGGCAAACATTGCCGCTGATGCGCGGGCATTTGAAAGCTGCGCGGCAAATTTCACCGCTGGCCAATTTGATCGACACCGTGAAAAACCGAGATCATCAAACCGCGCTGCTGTTCACATTTTTGATGATGTTCGTAGGCTTCGTGGTCATTCCTTACATCACGCTGTACACCACCTCCAATGGCAGGCTCACCGTGCAACAAATCCCCTCTATTTACTTGGTGGGTGACATTGTGACCCTGATCTCGGCACGCTGGATTGGTAAGGCCACGGATCTGCATGGCAAAGTGCCCGTCTTTCGTCTGCTGGCCCTGCTCACGGTGATTCCCGTGTTGGGGATGACGGTCAGCGCACCGCTGGGTTTTTACGGAATCTTGATCATCACCACCTTGTTCTTTGTGCTCATGAGCGGCCGCATGATTCCCGGTATGGCCATCGTCACCTCCGCTTGCAACCCGACGCAGCGCGGCACATTCATGGCGCTCAATTCCGCCATGCAGTCTCTGGGCATGAGCGCTGCGGCGTTTTTGGGCGGCCTGCTCATCAGCCGTGATCCGCAAGGCTTGGTGCTGCATTACTGGGCCAACGGCTTGGTCGGCGTGGCGGCTACTTTGGCTTCTGTCTGGCTGGTCACCCGGTTGCGGCTGGATTGGAGCACACCAACGGCTTCTATCCTTCCTGCCGCTAAAAATATCCCCTAATAAAAAAGCGTTCAAAATCAGGGCGCTAGATTGATGTGATGCGATGGTGCTTGAGAAATCTTCCAAAAACACCCAATTTGTTGCAATGCAAGATTGCGCGGGCAAGACAATCCGTGCATGATGAGTCTAAGTTCGAATTTTTGGACGCTGCGAGTTGGAGGTCAACCGGCTTGCAGTGATTGTGAAACGAGAGCACAAGGAGGCTTCTCATGAACTTGACGATCAGTGGACATCACCTCGAAGTTACGCCCGCATTGCGTTCGTATGTGACCAGCAAAATCGACCGGATTTCGCGTCATTTTGACCAAGTAGTGGATGTCAAAGTCCTGCTCACCGTGGAAAAACAAAAAGAGAAAGAGCGACGACAGCGAGCAGAGTGCAATATCCACGTCAAGGGCGACGATCTGTTCGCAGAGAGCGCACACTCTGATTTGTATGCCGCAGTGGATGAGCTGGTCGACAAGCTTGACCGCCAAGTCGGCCGCTACAAAACCAAGAAACAGGACCATCACCTGGGGCAATCGGCCAAACGCTATCTGCAATGAAGGTGTCACACGGGTCTGCTTTTCACGACCAGCCCCAACCTCAAAATGAACACTTTTGTTTTCAGAACTTCAACCGCTGACCTTTGTCAGCGGTTTTTTTGTGACTTTTTCACGCCCGTTTGTCTGAAACCTAGGGTTTTTACGAGCGCGGGTGCATAATGCGCATCCCGGCGTTGTAAATCGTCTGTTACACGTAATTTCTATGAATCGTCTTGCTGCCATATTGCCCTCAGCCCAAGTGCTGGCGGGTGTAGATGCCACGAGTAAAAAACGTGCCTTTGAAGAGGCGGGGCTGCTATTTGAGAATTTGCATGGTCTCTCGCGTGCATTGGTGACCGACAGTTTGTTTGCGCGAGAGCGCTTGGGCTCGACCGGTTTGGGTCATGGTGTGGCGATTCCGCATGGCCGCATCAAGGGCTTGAAAGCGCCCATGGCGGCGATGTTTTCCCTCGCAAACCCGATTGGCTTTGATGCCCCCGACGAGCAGCCCGTGAGTCTGCTCATTTTTTTGCTCGTGCCGGAAGCAGCCACGCAAAAGCATCTGGAAATTCTTTCAGAAATTGCCGAGCTGCTCAGTGATGCGCCGCTGCGCGAGCGCCTGAAGGCCGCCCCCAGCGCCGACCATCTGCATACCTTGGTGGCGCAGTGGCAATCGGCTGCGGTGGCTATGCCTTTGGCCGCCTGAGCCAGCTCTCTTCATCTGACCACGCATGAAGCCCTCGGTCATCAGCGCCGATGTGCTGTTTGAAGACCACCGCGAACGCTTGAAATGGGCTTGGGTGGCGGGGCTGGGCGCCTCGGAACGCCATTTTGATGAGGTGGCCGTGCGCGCGGCGCGCTCGGGCGCGGATTTGGTCGGTTATCTCAACTACATCCACCCCTATCGGGTGCAGGTGCTGGGCGAGCGCGAGGTGGCCTACCTTACCCCTTCTGACGAACTCACCGAGGAAGACTGTGCCCGGCGCATCTCCCGCATCGTGACGTTGGAGCCGCCGGTGATCATCATTGGCGATGGTGTCGAACCCCCAGACACGCTGTTGCAGATGTGCGAGCGCGCTCAAATCCCTGCCTTCCACACACCGGATTCCGCCGCTTTCGTGATCGATGTCCTGCGTGCGTATCTTTCGCGCCACTTTGCCGACCGCACCAACAAGCACGGCGTGTTCATGGACATTCTGGGCTTGGGCGTGCTGATCACCGGAGAATCCGGCTTGGGCAAGAGCGAATTGGCACTCGAACTGATCTCGCGCGGCAATGGCTTGGTGGCCGACGACGCGGTGGATCTGTTCCGCACGAACCAAACCACGATAGAAGGCCGCTGCCCCAATCTGCTTCAAAACCTCTTGGAGTTGCGCGGCATTGGTCTGTTGGACATCCGCGCGATATTTGGCGAAACGGCGGTGCGTCGGCGCATGCGCCTGAAACTGATCGTGCACCTGGTGCGCCGCGCCACGATGGAAAAAGAGTATGAGCGCATTCCGTATGAGCCGCTGACCCAGGATGTATTGGGCATTCCGATTCGTAAAGTCGTGATTCAGGTGGAAGCTGGGCGCAACATCGCGGTGCTGGTGGAGGCCGCGGTACGCAATACGATCTTGCAACTGCGCGGCATCAACACCTTCGACGAATTCGTGGAACGTCAACGGGTCGCCATGGAACAGGCGTCCAAGCAGCCTTGAGTGCTGTTTTTGAAGCCTTTTGGGCAGTATGCCGGCGTATCTTCTGCATAGTTCGCTACTTAATTTATAGCATTTGGGTTGCTCACACATGAAAAAAGCGCCCTGAGGGCGCTTTGTGTGGGTAACCGCTGCCTTACTTTTTCAGCGAATCACGAATCTCACGCAGCAGCATCACATCCTCAGATGGTGCTGCAGGTGCTGGGGCAGGTTCGGCTTTCTTCAGCTTGTTCACCATTTTGACCATTTGGAAAATGATAAAGGCAAGGATGATGAAGTTGAGCAAAATCGTGATGAAGTTGCCGTAGGCAAACAAGTTCGCACCGGCTTTGGTGAGTGACTCGTAGGTCGCAGCGCCCTCAACTGCCTTGGCTGGCGGAGAAAGAACGATGAACATCTCCGAAAAATTCAGGTTGCCAAAAATCTTGCCCACAATGGGCATGATGATGTCTTTGACCAAGGAATCCACAATCTTGCCGAAGGCTGCGCCGATGATCACACCGACCGCCAAGTCCATCACATTGCCTTTGAC
>JBJTSL010000499.1:0-8741 GCA_046076625.1 Allobrachymonas sp. | reverse complement strand
AACGCCCCGCATATCTACTGTCGACGGTTCGTCAACCGTTCGAAGATATGGCCAATTCAGCAACGCAACTGTTGCGTCAGAGTCTGGACGAGCAGCCTATTGGCGTACATCAAATGATGCTGCAGGGAACACTCATTGAGCGAGGTTCCGCCCAGTTGTTACCTGATCCAAGCAACCCCTAGGAGTCTGGGTCATTGCTACCAAAGGTACGGGCGACTCATCCTTTCACCGCGCCTTGCGTGAGCCCTGAGACGATTTGCTTCTGGAAAATGATCACCAAAATCACCAAAGGAATTGTGATGCTGACCGCACCGGCCACACCTTGCATCAAGAAAGCTTCGCTTTCTGCATTGATGGCATTAGCGATGGCAGCGGGCATGGTCATTTTGTCGGCGTTAACTAAAGATGAACTCAGCAGGAAGTCGTTGTAGGCGAGCAAGAAACTGAATAAGCCTGTGGTCACCACGCCGGGCCACATCACTGGAATGATCACTTTGCGGAAGGCTTGAAAGCGCGAGCAGCCGTCTACCAGTGCAGCCTCATCGAGTTCATTGGGGATGTTCACAAAGAAACTGCGCAGCATCCAAATTGTGAAGGGCTGGTTAATCGCCACTAAGACCAGGATCAAGGTGAGGTATTCATTGCGAACGCCAATCGAGTCGAACATCACGTAAAACGAGGGCAGCAGGGTGGAATGCGGCAGTGAACGGAAGATGAGCGCGATGATGAGCAGCCAAAATCCAAGTGAGCCGCGATAGCGTGAAAGCGCGTAGCCAGCCAAGCAACCCACGGTCAAGGAAATGGATACCGTACCCACCGTGACGATGGCGGTGTTGAGAAAATTCTTATAAAACGCTTTGTCAATCCATAGCGTGGTGTAGTTATCAAAAGTGATCGGTGCCAACCATTTCACCGGAATGGAGAAGGCATCCACATACTGGCGTAGTGAAATGATCGCGGTCCAGACGATGGGCAGACTGGCCAAGATCAGCCATAAGATCAAGCCGCCGTAGACCAGTATTTCAATGCCGCGTGAGTCTTTTTTCATCATGCTCCCCTGCGTTGTTCTTTCCAAGTCTTGACGAGCAACGGTATCAAGAGCACGAAGATGCCCGCAGTGGTCAGTACTGCGGCAGCGCTGGCTTTATAGGGGTTGTTTTCTTGTACGAGGGTAAAGTAAGTCAAATACTGCACGCTGGTGGTAAAAGCACCTTGGGTCAGCACCACCACGGGCTCAAATACACGGTAAGCATCCATGAGGTGAATTAGTGTGATGAAGATGATCAGTGGCGATAAATGCGGCAAAGTGACGTACCAAAGCTTTTGCCAACGGGTTGCGCCATCAATCGTGGCAGCCTCCAAAGAATCTTGCGGCACGGATTGCAAACCCGCATAGAGCACGATGAAGGCAAAAGGCGCGGAATGCCAAATGCCATACAAAATGATCAGAAAGCGAGCCGACCAAGCCTCGGCCATCCAGAAGACGGACACACCAAAATGAGAAAGAAAATAAGGCACTAACCCGTTATCGCGAAACAGCCACTTGATGGACAGCGCGGCCACCACAGGCGTGATGATGAAGGGCATGAGCGACGCGGTAATGAAAGTACCCCGCCATTTTTTGGCCGATGCATTCACACCCAGCGCGACCAAAAATCCGAGCAGCAGCACAAAGGGTGTGGTGACTAAGGTGTATAGCAGAGTGAATTTGAGAGCGCCAGTGAATTCCGTCGAGCGCTTGCCTTGTGCAGCTTTTTGTGAACTATTTGAGCCAGACCCCGGCATAGAATCTGGCTCATAAGCTACTGAATTTGTAGCGTCGAGTGTGCTGATTCCGAGCACACTGCGAAAGTACTCCAAGCCCACAAATTTGCAGATGGTGATAGGTTTGCCTTGTGCATCTACCTTGACTTGCTGCGTCACGCTCTCTGTCGTTCCAAAAGGCCCCGATTGCTGTACTTTCACGATCTCCATGTCAGGTACGCAATTGCGTACCGACAAATAAAACGTGACGAGCAGCGGCAATGCCATCAGCGTGAGCATCAGCAGTACCGAGGGCGCGACGAAGCGAGCAAAGGTAGGAAGCTTCATGAATTCAAGCTCGCCTTACTTGATGAAGCCTTTTTCTGTCGCGGCTTTGACGTAGGCTGCGGCAGCGCTATCCAGTGCGGCTTTAGGTGTGGATGCACCCGACAAGACATCGGGTAAGACTTTGCCAATTTCGCCAGCGGCCAAGCTGAAATAGGGCTCCGTCGGCCAAATCGGTGCACCCGCTTTCATGGAGGCAGTCACGCCCGTACCAAAGCGCGTGGGCTTGTAGGCCGAGCGAATCCACACGGTGAGATCGTTGCCTTTTTTCATGGTTTCTTCATCCAGCGCTTCCATCAGCACTTGGAAAACCGTTTCGCGATCCGCGCCAAGGTTTTTCGGCATCACGACACCGTCCCACCACAGATGTGTCGCGCTTTTGCCGCCTGCTACGGCGGCTGGGGCTGCGGCAAATTCCATCTTGCCCACGATTTTTGATGCGGCAGGATCGTCCATACGCGCAGCGCGCGAGGCCCAGAGCACGCCCATCGCGGCCGTGCCTTGCTGGAATTGGTTCATCACATCATCGCTGTTGGACGCGAGGAAGTTGGGGGTCATGAAGGCCGTCATCGCACGCATGTTTTCCATGGCCTTGACACCGGCGTCGCTGTTGAAATCGGGCTGGGCAGAGCCTGCTTTGAAGAAGCGACCACCATAGCCTGCAAACATATTGACGAATTCGGTTTGGCTGTCAAAGCCGCGTGCGAAGGTTTGCGCAATCGGGTTTTGAATGCTGGGCTCTTTTTCCTTGAGCGTTTTGGCCGCGGCGAGCATTTCTGCGTATGTCGTTGGTGCTTTGATGCCATGCTTGTCGAACAAATCTTTGCGGTAATAAAGATTTTGTGCGTTTTGCATGAAGGCGATCGCCATCACCTGGCCGTTCACACGCACGAGCATGTTATCTTCGATTTTGTATTTGGCTTTGTATTTTTCGACCAAATCCGTTATCGGCTGCAGCTGGCCGAGTGAATTCAAGTTGGAGAACACGCCACCCGAGACCACGGCTGCATCAAAGGGGACCTTGCCAGACGAGGCAAAAGCTTGCTCAATCTCGGTGCGCGCGTTAGGCGTCATTTTGAATTGCACTTTGAGCCCGCCTTGGGTGCAGCTTTCCATTTCTTTGGCAATATGCTGCAGGGCAGGAAAGCTGTTGCCAATGATGTTGATCTCACCGGCTTTGGCATTTTGCAGTTTGTCGCAACGCGCTTGGGCGATGCCAGGGGCAATGGCGATCACGGCTGCTGCAGCCACCAGAGAACGACGAAGGGTAGATTTCATGAGGTTGACTCCAACAAAAAAACCGGATCAATCTAAGAGCCCAAGCGCAGCCGGTTCTGCGTTTGAGCATCGAACAAGTAGCAGCGGGAAATTTCTGCCTTAAAACCAAGCGGACTGCCAATCGTCATGCGCATTTCTTTGCTTCCTTTGGCGGTGATACGCTGGTTTCCTGCGTTGATGGTCGCCAGCGTTGCATCGCCCGTCAACTCAAATGAGAAAACTGTGCCGGTGAATGCGCAGTTGTCAGGGCTCGTCTGGATTTCCAAATCTTCCGCCCGCACGCCCAGCACTGCCTTGGCTTGGCTTAAATTCCCAAAGCCTGAGATTCTTACGCCTTGGGCTTCAAATACACCCTCTTTCAAGCTGCCGTTGATGAGATTCATCGACGGATTGCCGATGAAGCCAGCCACGAATAAGTTGGCGGGGTTGTTGTAAATCTCCTCTGGCGTGCCGATTTGCTGCACTTGCGCTTTGCTCATCACGACCACGCGATCTGCCAATGTCATGGCTTCAATCTGATCATGCGTCACGTAGATCGTCGTTGTCTTGAGCTCATGATGGAGATGCTTAATATGCGAGCGCATCGAAACGCGAAGCTTGGCATCGAGGTTGGAGAGGGGCTCATCCATCAGAAACACCGAGGGCTGGCGCACAATGGCGCGGGCCAGCGCCACGCGCTGGCGTTGGCCGCCGGAAAGCTCTTTCGGGCGGCGCTCCAGAAAATCCATGAGCTCGACTTTTTCAGCGGCGCGTTTGACAGCGGGGTCAATTTCGGTGGCGGGTGTCGCGCGAATACGCAAAGGGAAGCTGATGTTTTCGTAGACCGTCATGTTCGGATACAAGCCATAGCTTTGGAACACCATGGCCACATCGCGATCTTTGGGTTCCAAATCGTTGACCTTGCGCTCGCCAATCCAAATCTCGCCTTGGCTTGGGTCTTCTAGGCCAGCGACCATGCGCATCGTGGTCGTTTTGCCGCAGCCAGAAGGCCCGAGTAACACGAGGAATTCGCCATCTGCGATCTCCAGCGACATTTCTTTCACGCCAATGGCCAGAGTTTTGCCTGTGCCCCAAGATTTGGCGATGTTTTTCAGTTTTACGCGCGCCATAGTTGTTCCTAACTACTGAGTCGTTGCATCCACAGTGCAATCTCGTCGATCAAAACCCATTCGCGGTGAATTTGCCATTGCGCGTTGACTTTGACGAATTCGACATGCGAAATGCCCAAGACATCCAGTGGCTTGCCCTCTGGGCTGGTGGCTTTGACGCGCCAGCGCAGCGCGAGGCGAGGTGGGCGACCGATTTGCCCATTCGCGGGCATGAAGCTCAGGCTCTCGTTGCTGAATGAGGCTTTTTGCACAATGCTCGCGAGCTTTGCGTAGAAGGCGCGAATGTCGGCGCGGCCATAAGCGATTCTGTTGCTTGGCCCCATGCTGCACGCGGCTTCGTCGTAAACATGCTCATCAAAACCTGCGCCTGTCAGCGTGTTGCTCAAGTTTTTGGCATAGCTTTGAGCAATCGGTTCATCGCTTTGCGGATTGCGCCACCAAAGCGGCGCCGCAGGCTGAGGCAAGGGTAGGGTGATTTTTCCGCCTTTTGTCGCGAGCCATTCGCCTGCCAGGGCTTGCGGCGTCGAGCCAACCGCGCGGGCTATCGCGCCTTGATCGCGCACCAGCCATTCATGGACGATACGGTTGTCTTTGCACACGCAATCCGCCACGGTGCGCACAATCACTTTTTTGCCGGTGGCTTGACCAAAATTACCGTCACCCAAGTGCGTCATCGTGCTGATGATGCGGTGCGATGAAAGGAAACCTTCTTGCGCATTGCCGGCTTCGATCACATCTTCGGCCAGCAAGCGGCGATCAGGAAACTGCGCAAGGGTGGCCTTCGTGCCGTCGATCACAGATTGCACATCGGTCGTTGCCCCGCTGGGCGTGATGACACCGCAGGGCTCGCTGTAGTAATCGCGTATCGCCTCAATCTGGCGGCATTCCCAGATGCGATCAGTGATCACTCGGATGTAATCATCCAAGTTGCGAAATTCGGTCGCAAAACCCTGCATGGCGGCGCTGGTTTGGAAAGCGGGGGAGTGCGTCATGGCTTGGTACTCGCCGAAGAAGCCCGCTCAATCAGACGCACAGGCAAGTTGATGTGTTGCGCACAAATGGTTTCGCTGTTGATTTGGTCGAGCATGACCCGCGCGGTTGCTTCAATCATGGCCGCGGCATCTTGCTCGATGCTGGAGAGCTGATACCCGCCCCACGCCGCTTGCGGTACATTGTCAAAACCGATCACGGCCACATCTTGCGGCACACGAAGCTTGAATTCATTGCGCAACACATCCATGACAGCAATTGCCATATGATCGTTGGCCACAAAGACTGCGCTGGGTTTTTCTGCCACACCAAACATCTGCCGCGCGGCAAGCTGCGCGCCTTCAAAGCTGTAGTTGCCCACCGTGCGGGCAAACACGCGCAGGCCGCGCGAGGCTATCTCAGTATGAAAGCCGGATTCGCGATCTCGGTTGGTGGAGGAATCTTCCAAACCGGCGATATAGCCGATGCGGTGATGCCCGGCATTGATCAAAGTACGTGCCGCGAGCCGGCCTCCAGCAAAATTGTCGCAAGCCACAGTGCTCACCGTCTCCACATCTTGCGCTACGCGGTTGAACAGCACCACTGGAATGCCGGCCTCAGCACAATCATTGGCCAAGCCAGACGATAGCGCTACCGACAGCAGTACGATGCCATCGACGTGATACTGCATCAATTGCATCAGCAGCTCATCTGTGGGCTGATTGGCCTGCGCGATGAACAACAGGCTGTGATAACCATCCTGCTGCAAGCGTTTGGAGAGTTTTTCCACCACGACGGGGTAAAACTGATTGTCTAAATACGAGGCCACCACCGCGATCATGCGACTCTTGCGGGTAATCAGCGTGCGGGCTATCGCATTGGGGTGGTAGCCGAGCTTGCGGGCTGCCTCCATGACTTTGCTGCGTGTGGCTTGCGCTACGCTCGCACCGGGCGTGTAGGTGCGGCTCACCGCTGATTGGCTTACGCCTGCTAGCTTGGCAACGTCTACAGAGGTGGCGATTTTGCTCATGGAGACAGTTGAATTAACGAGCCGTCCAGCCGCCATCAAGCATCAAGGCGCTGCCGGTCATCAAACTCGATGCATCACTGGCGAGGAAGACGACCGCTCCCATGATCTCTTCCAGCTTGCCCAAGCGGCCAAATGCAATATTACCGGTCACGTATTGCTTGAATGCAGGATCGGCCAGCATGGTGGAGGTCAGTTCGGTTTCAATAAAGGTAGGGCAAATCGAATTGACGCGAATATTCAATGGCCCTAGCTCCCAAGCCAAGGCCTTCGTCATACCTTCTAGGGCGTGTTTGCTTGAGCAATACAAGGTGCGCTTAGGGCCGCCTACATGCCCCATTTGCGAAGAAATATTGATGAGGCTTCCTGCTTTGCCAGCGGCTTTGAGGCTGCGCGAAGCGGCTCTGAGCACATAGAAAGCGGCCTTCACATTGAGATCGAGCACCGTATCTAAATCTTCATCACTGGCTTCGTCAATCAGCCGTGTGCGTGTGGTGCCTGCGTTGTTGACCACGATGTCGAAAGCACCGTGTTGCGCGAAAAGAGCATCCACAGCAACGCTGTCGCGCACATCAATCACTGCATGGGTGATTTCAGAGGAATCTAGGCTATTTTCGGGTATTGCCGGCATAATTTCTGCGCAAGCTGCTATCAAATCAGGAGCAGATCGAGCGGCAATGCAGACTTCTGCGCCCGCTTGCGCAAGCGCATGGGCAGCGGCTAGGCCAATGCCTTTCGAGCCACCGGTGACCAAAGCTCGCTTGCCATCAAGGCGGAAGCTGGGTGTTTTCATCGTTGATCTCAGTCGGCTAAAGCGGGTACGGGCTGATACCAAGGCACTTCACTGCGCGTGCCATAGCGGCGCACTCGGATATTGGCTTGCTCGCCATGGCCCGCAAAGTTCTCCATATGGCACAGGCGTGAGCAATATTCGCCGATCAAGGCACTGGCCTCATTGGTCGTAACTTTTTGGTAGGTGCAGGTTTTGAGGAATTTACCCACCCACAGACCACCGGTGTAACGCGCGGCTTTGTTGGTAGGCAGGGTGTGGTTGGTGCCGATCACTTTGTCGCCAAAGGCCACGTTGGTACGTGGGCCGATGAAGTGAGCGCCGTAGTTTTTCATGTGGGTGGCAAACCAATCGTCGCGGCTGGTCATGATTTGTACATGCTCTGAGGCCAACTCATCGGCTTTGGCGAGCATTTCTTCATAGGTATCGCAAAGGATCACTTCGCCAAACTCTGCCCAGCTTGCTGCCGCAATACTGGCGGTGGGGAGAACTTTGAGCTGGCGTTCCACTTCCGCGATGGTATCTTTCGCGAGCTTTTCAGAGTTGGTCAGCAGCACGGCAGGGGAGGTGGGCCCATGCTCGCCTTGGCCCAGCAAATCGACTGCACAAAGCTCGCCGTCTACGGTCTCATCGGCAATCACCAAAGTCTCTGTGGGGCCGGCAAACAAATCAATGCCCACACGGCCAAACAACTGGCGCTTGGCTTCGGCGACGTACATATTGCCCGGCCCGACCAGCATGTCAACTGGCGCAATCGTTTGCGTGCCAATGGCCATCGCAGCCACTGCTTGCACACCGCCGAGCGTCAAAATCTCATCTGCGCCCGCGAAATGCATGGCTGTGACGATGGCCGGATGCGGCGCGCCGTGAAAGGTCGGCGCAGTGGAAACGATGCGCCCTACACCTGCCACTTTCGCTGTCAACACGCTCATGTGCGCTGAGGCAATCATTGGATACTTGCCCCCGGGCACATAGCAGCCGACCGCACTCATCGGCACATGCTTGTGCCCCAAGACAACCCCAGGAAGAGTCTCAATTTCCACCTCTTTCATGCTTTGCAGTTGGGCGGTGGCAAACAGGCGAATTTGCTTTTGGGCGAAGCGAATGTCTTCAATCTCTCGCGCAGAGAGCGATTTGACGGCTTTTTGAATCTCTGCTTGAGACAGGCGGAAATCGGCTGGATCCCAGTTGTCGAATTTTTTACTGTATTCACGCACAGCTTCATCGCCGCGCGATTCAATGTCTTTCAAAATGCCTTCTACGGTGGTGCGCACCTTGGCATCGGCTTCGGATTTGGCTTGCGCGTCTTTGCCGCGCTTGAGATATCGGATCGACATGTGGCTTGACTCGAAATGTTGCAATCGTATGCAGTTTAGTCTTACGAAGCTAAACGGGTACTAGGGTTTATCCGATACAAATAACTTTTTTACCGCTAAACTCAGGTTAACGAAGTAGAAAAAATCAGAAAATCATCCTCTTG
>JBJTSL010000498.1:0-3939 GCA_046076625.1 Allobrachymonas sp. | reverse complement strand
ATTGTCCGCACTCGATCCCACGCGCGCCGCGCAGGCGCTGCAAACGCTCTGCGGCCAAGCGCGCGAGCGCGGTGCGACGCTGGTGTGCACCTTGCATCAAGTTGAGCGAGCGCTCGAGAGCTTCCCGCGCATCATTGGTTTGCGCGATGGTGAGTTGGCATTTGATTTGCCTTCGGCGCAGGTCACGCAAGCGCTGCTCAAGCAACTCTATGCGCAGCATGAAGAGGAGTTGTTTGGCGCTGCGCCTATCAACGAATTTCCCGAGCAATTGGCCAGCGGCAGTGCGCCTGCTGTGATGCACTGCCGATGAACGTCGCTGCGCTGAATCAGCCTGCCTTGCGTGACCCGGCCTGGACTGGGCGCGTGTTTTGGCTGATCGCCATCGCTTTGCTGTTGTGGCCACTGCTGGTCATCACCGAGTTCAAGCCTTGGCTGCTTTGGCATCCCGATAGCCGCAAGGTGATGGGCAATTTCATCGGCGATTTTTTCCCGCCGGCGCACGACAAAGAGTTTTTGCTTTTGGTGGCCAAAGAAACCTGGCGCACCGTGGCCATTGCCACGGCGGGTATTGCGCTCGCCCTGTTGCTCGCCATTCCGCTCACTTTACTGGGCACTTCGGCATTGTCCGTGTCCAGTCTATCGGGCCGCATGGCTCGCCTGCCAGCGTTTGCGCGGCAACTCATCCGCTGGCTGCTGATCGTGCTGCGCAGCGTGCCCGAACTGGTGTGGGCGCTGGTGTTTGTACGCGTGGTGGGCTTGGGGCCCACAGCGGGCGTGATTGCCATTGCGCTCACCTATGCTGGCATGCTCGGCAAGGTCTATACCGAGATCTTAGAAAGCGGCGAAGCGCATGCGACGCAGTCGCTCATGCGCAATGGTGGTGGGCGCCTGCAAGCCTTTTTCTATGGCCTTCTGCCGCAAAACGCGGCCGAGCTCACGAGCTACACCGTCTACCGCTGGGAATGCGCGATTCGCTCCAGCGCGGTGCTCGGCTTCGTGGGCGCGGGCGGCCTCGGCCAGCAGCTCGATAACTCGATGAAGATGTTCAAAGGCGGCGAGGTCGCCACGCTGCTCTTGGTGTTCATGCTGCTCGTATGGTTCGCGGATAGGGCGAGCTCTTGGCTACGTAAGGAGCTAGGATGAATTCGCACCAAACCCCCGCTGCGAATGAGGTTTATAAATTACCTCCCAAGCTATTCGATGCGCGTTGCAAAGCGTGTTGGTTCGTTTTTGGCCTCATCGTGCTCACGGTGGCCAGCTTCTGGTCGCTCAACTTGCAGTGGAAAGAGCTGTTCAGCGCGGAATCGGCGCGTTTGATGGGCAAATTCATCGGCGAGTTGCTCTCACCCGATTTTTCGTCCAACTTTGTCTCCAAGCTGTGGAAAGCCTCGCTCGAAACTTTGGCGATGTCGCTCTTGGGCACGATCATTGCAGCCGTCTTGGGCTTGATGATCGCGCTGCCCGCTTCCAAAACGCATGAGGGCGACAAAGCCTATTTCAAAGCTCCCGCGCGATTGCTACTCAATGCGCTGCGCAGCATTCCCGAGCTGGTGTGGGCGGCTTTGCTGCTGATTGCCGCCGGTCTAGGCCCATTTGCTGGCACGCTCGCGTTAGGTTTGCACACCGCAGGCGTGCTCGGCCGCTTGTATGCCGAGAGCATCGAAAACGCCGCCCCCGGCCCAGCCTTCGCATTGCGCGCGCGAGGCGTGAGCGAGGCGAGGATTTTTTGGTATGCGACGCTGCCGCAAATCATCCCCCAGCTCATGAGCTACACCCTTTACCGCTGGGAAAACAACATCCGCGCAGCCGCAGTGCTCGGCGTAGTCGGCGGCGGCGGCCTTGGCCAAATGCTCGCCTTTCACATGGGCCTCTTCCAAATGAGCAAAACCTCCACCATTCTGCTCGCCATGCTGGCCTTGGTGGCTCTGGTAGATGCGCTGAGCTACGCTTCGCGCAAGTGGATGCAAAGATGATCGATTTTACAGTTCGGTTTTAAAGAAAAATCACAGATTGCCGGCGTAAATACTGCGCCAGCAGCTACGCTTTTAATAGTATCTATTTCTTAGCAGCGGCAACAGCGGCGGCGAGTTCAGAGCCGGATTTGTAATGCGGGACGCGGAAAACGAGGCGTTTGCTGCGCTGCCAGAAGCTGTTGCTGCCATTGACTTCCTCGGCCCAGTATTTGTCGGCCAGTTTCGTGTTGCCAGGCACATCGAGCAGGAAGCCATCACGCGAGCCTGTGCCACCAAAGATGTAGAGTTTGCCGTCGATCATGCGCCACGAATCGGCATCGCCGCCCCAAGGAATGCCATAGACGATGCCATTGGCACAGTAGCCGCCGTATTGGGGTTGGTATTTGGCCGGCTCTTTGTCAAACAAAGCCTTGTGCTCGGCGCTGGCAAATTGGAAAGTGGTGCCTTCATAAACCGAGCTGTATTGCGCCGAGCCCATCGCATGCTGGCCTTGCGTGAAATAGGCCACCACATCATGGCCTTTGAGCATCACGCGTGATTGCCCCTCGATCGCATGCGCGTTGACCGGCGTGAGCTTGCCGCCGGGATTTTGAGCTGAGATGGCGGCGCAGCCACCCAAAACGAGTGCGCTGGAGGCAGTGAGCGCAAGTGCGAGACGGCGAATGCGCATGATGCGTAGCTCCTGCAAAGAAATCAAACTCTGACGGTGGAAATCGGTGCGAGCGATGAAGTATCGCAGAGCTCCTCGTGCAAGCCATCTGCATAAGGCAGTGGCCAGCCCAGCAGGCCGCTGGCGCGTTGGCAGCGCTCATGCAAGTCTTGCGGGTCATGCGCGCCCAAGTGCAAGATGCCATAGCGGTAACTGCCCAGCCATTTGAAATCGCGTGAGAGAGAGTGACCCGCTTTGGGAAACTGCAGCAGCAGATGGTCAGGAAATGCGGCAAGCAGTCGTTGCTTGCGCACAGTACTGGGCATGGCTGGAATGCGTTGCGGCAAATGCGGAGCACGCCCATCAAACACGCGATAGACAAAGCTGCTGGCGCAAGCCGCTGTGGCGGGGCAGCGCGGCAGCGCCCAAGGATCGCGCCCATGCGCGAGTTCCACGGCCATGGCATGCAGGTTAATGCCTTGCACGCGCAGATACAAGTCAGCAAACTGGGAGGCCATGCGCGGGTTGAATTCAATCACCTTGAGGCTTTGCGTGGCGCTGTCGTAGAAGAATTCCATGTTGAACATGCCATGCTCAAAGCCCACGGCCTGAAGGAATTTTTTGGCCACGGCCAGTGCTTGGGCCTGAGCGGCTTGAGGCAGCCGAGAAGGAAAATCAAAGCGCATGAAGGCCTGCGAGCCGGGGTACATGATGCTGTCGACCACTCCCAATGGGGTGATTTCGCCCGCGAAGGCAATGCCATCCAGGCTGTACTGGGCGCCACGCACGGGCTCTTCGAGCAGCATGCTGTGTGCACTGCCCGCTTCAGGCAGCAGCTGCTGGCAGACTTCTTCAAACGGACGCACCAGATGCTGGATGACCCACAGCTCGTAGGCGCCAAAGCGTGTGAAGGCTTGCAACTCTTGGCGTGAGCGCACGGTTTGCGCGAGCACGGAAAACGCCGCCTTGACGGGTTTGACGAAGCTGGGATAGTGCAGATCAGGCGGCACATCCTCGCCATAGGCACAAGGCAGGCGCATGAAGTTCAGATTGGCTTCTGGCGCCACGCTTTGCAGAATCTGCCTGGCATAAAGCTTGTGTTGGCAGGCCAACACCGCTTTAGGCGCTGTGCCGGGCCAGCCCATCTTCTCGGCCAGCAGCGCTGCGGCCAGTGCGCCAAACTGCTCATGCTGCGAGCTCACCGCCGCCCAGCCGCGGTCATGCGCCTTCTTGGCCAGCTTGTCCACAAAGCGGCGCATGTTGAAAAAGGGCAGGTTCGCGTTGCTGGGGAAACTGAAGAGATCGAAGCCGCGCACG
>JBJTSL010000497.1:0-8613 GCA_046076625.1 Allobrachymonas sp. | reverse complement strand
GTTTGCTCTTTCTTCCAAAATGGCGCATGGCTTTTGAGGTAGTCCATGATGAATTCGCAGGCCTTGAAGCTCTCGCCGCGATGCGCTGAAGTCACAGCCACTAAAACGATTTGATCGAGCGGCTTTAGAGGTCCAATGCGATGAATCACCCGCGCTGCAAAAATATCAAAGCGTTGGTGCGCGTCGTCAATCATTCCTTCAATGGACTTTTCCGTCATGCCCGGATAGTGCTCCAACTCGAGCTCGCTCACCGCACTGCCATCGTTGCGATCGCGCACTGTGCCGATAAAGCTGCACACTGCGCCAACCCGCTGATCCGCTGCGCGCAGTGCTGCGATTTCGGTCGCAAGATCAAAGTCCTGCGGCTGGATGAAGACGCGCGGTGTTGTCACTTCAGCCGCCCGTCACGGGAGGGAAGAATGCCACCTCGCTGCCCTCACTGAGTAGGGCCGACTCTTCCGTCATGGTGTGATTCAGTGCAATTCGTAGCGCCTTGCCACGCGCCAGCGTCTGCTCAAACGCACCGCCACGCGCCATCAATTCGTCACGCAGCGCGGCCACCGTCAGAGCCGCTGTTTGCAGGCTCTCGCCGCTTGAGCCCAGCGCTTCGCGCACCGAAGCAAAATATTTGATCGAAATTTGCATCATCCGAGCAGAAAAGAAAAAGGAATGAAACGAACCATATCACCTTCTTTGATCACATGCCCCGCTGGCACATCAACCAAACCATCTGCCCAAACTGCGGACGTCAGCACGCTAGAGTTTTGGTTGGGAAAGAGGTCTAGACCGTTCTTCGCATTGCACCTCGCGCGTAGAAATTCACGCCGTTTATCGGTCTTAGCCTTTGTAAAATCTGCGCGGAGTGCTACAGAATTGATAGCTGTCAAGTCTCCACTCTGACCCTGCAAGCGCGCTAGCAGCGGGCGAACAAGCAGCAGAAAAGTGACAAAGCTGGAAACGGGATTGCCCGGCAAACCCACGAAATGCGCGAAACCCTGGCCTTCACGATTGACCCGGCCATAAGCAAACGGCTTACCCGGCTTCATGGAAATGCTCCACAAATCCAAGCTGCCCAGTTGCTGCACGGCCGGTTTGATGTGGTCTTCTTCACCGACGCTCACGCCGCCGCTGGTGAGAATCACATCATGCGAAGCAGCAGCGTTTCGCAAAGCCTGCAAGATGGCCTCGCGTTGATCGGGCACGATACCCAAATCCGTCACCTCGCAACCTGTGCGCCGCAGCATGGCGCGCAGGAAAAAACGGTTGGAGTTGTAAATCGCACCGGGCTTCATATCGGCGGGCTTGACTTGGCCCGGCATCACCAACTCATCGCCGGTGGAAAACAGCGCCACGCGCGGGCGGCGACTCACTTGAAGCTTGTCCATACCTAAACTCGCCGCCAAGCCGAGCGCGGCAGGCGTGAGCAATTGCCCTTTTTCGAGTGCAACATGCCCCAATTTGACATCCTCACCACGCAAGCGCACCCATTGCCCAGCCTGGGGCACGGTATTGATACGCACCCCGCCCCAAGCAGCTTGACTGCTGCCTGAAGTAGACGATTCATTGACCGTTTCGCATTCCTCTTGCAGCACCACGCAATCGGCGTCAGGTGGCATCGGAGCGCCAGTAAAAATTCGCGCTGCAGACAATCGCTCCAAGGGCTTGCCAAAATGCCCCGCAGGAACGCGCTGCGTCACTTGCAGCACCACGCCCGCCTCGCGCACATCGGCACTTCTGAGCGCATAGCCATCCATCTGAGAATTATCAAAACCGGGTACATCCAGCGGGCTCACCACATCTTGTGCCAGCACGCGGCGGTCTGCCTCAAAGGTGGAGACTGCCTCGGATTCACCCAAAGGCTTTACAGCAGACAGCAGTTCGGCCAGCGAATCATCCAAAGAGCGCAAGGAGGGAAATGTTGGCGCGTTCATGGTCTAACTGTACCTGCTGGCCACATACTCAAAGCGATCGGCGTGGTCCACCAGCCATTGCGCCACGGCGTCTGGGCTGTTCACGTCGAGCACGGGACGCAGCGTCTTTCCCTCAAAAAATCCGGGCTCATCGGTGGCCATGGCCACGATGAAATCATCGTCTTCATAAAGGGCAGGCTTGCCAGCGCTGGGGCGGTGTACTTCAATTTTGAGCAAATCAGATTGCTTGAAACCCTCCACCAGGACCCAATCCACGCCGTCATAGAGCTCGGCAATCAGGTGGTGCACATGCAGCTCAGCAGGCCGCTCAAACTCACGCATCAAGGCCACGCGCTTGCTGGAGGCCACGACAACTTCAAAAGCACCCGCCTCGCGGTGACGGAACGTGTCTTTGCCCGGATGGTCAATATCAAACGCATGATGCGCATGTTTGACCACAGAGACGCGCAGCCCCCGGATTTTCAGCGCCGCAATCACGCCTTCCACCAAGGTGGTTTTACCCGAGCCGGAGAAACCAGCAAATCCTACAACATGCATGCTACGCCTTATTTGATTACTTGAACCCAGCTTAATTTTATAGAGATGGAGGTGCTTGCATAATGCACCGATGAATACCGCCTCTGCTTCGGCCTCCTCTGTGTCTGAGTCATCCCTGCTCTGGGCCCTGCTCATCGGCAATTTCGTGATTGGAACAGGCGTGATGCTGGTGCCGGGTACTTTGAATGATTTGGCTTCTTCGCTGCAAGTGAGCGTAGCCACGGCCGGTCAGTTGATCACTGCGGCGGCAATTGTTGTCGCAGTGGGCGCACCGCTGTTGGCTGCAGCGGTGGGGCGCTTGGATCGGCGCGCGCTGCTGGCGGAATCCATGCTGTGGTATGCCTTGCTGCATGCGGCTTGCGCGCTAGCGCCCACCTATTCGAGCTTGCTGGTGTTGCGGGTGCTGGCGGTGATTTCAGCGGCGATATTTACGCCTCAGGCTGCTGCAGTGGCGGGCATGCTGGTGGCACCCGAGCGGCGCGGGCGCGCGATCACCACGGTGTTTCTAGGCTGGTCCATTGCCTCGGTGCTCGGCGCGCCTTTAGCTGCGCTCATTGGTGGGCATTGGGGTTGGCGCACGGCATTTTGGCTGCTGGCGCTACTGGCGCTTGTTGCGGCGATCTGGGTATGGCGGGTGATTCCCAATGGCGTGCGGCCTGCGGCCATCAGCGCGGCGCTATGGCGGCAAACACTGAGCTCGCCCGTGCTCCTGCTCACGGTCCTGGTGACGGCGCTGTCGGCCACCGGGCAATTCACCGTGTTTGCGTACTTTTCGCCGTATGTGGCGCAGGTGCTCAAAGGCTCGGCAACGGATTTGGCGTTTCTTTTTGCGGTGTTTGGCGTGTTTGGTGTGGTGGGCAGCTTTGCCGTCTCGCGGGTGATTGATCGGATTGGACCTCCCAAAGCGGTGATGATCACGCTGGCGCTGATGGCGCTGTCGATGATGCTCTGGCCGTTGGGCTCAAATGTGTTCTTGTTGGGCCTCGTGTTCATTCCTTGGGGGCTGGGCTGCTTTTCTTGCAACTCTGCGCAGCAGGCGCGGCTGGTGGCGCTGATGCCGGCCATGGCCAGCGTGAGCGTAGCGCTCAATACGTCGGCCATGTACTTAGGTCAAGGTGCAGGGGCGGCTCTTGGGGGCCTCATGGTCAATCAGGGCGGCATGCAGCGCTTGTATTGGGCTGGCTTGGCGGGCCTGTTGCTGGCCATGGGTTTGAGTGCAGCAATTGAGCGCTTTGGGCGCAAGCATTAGAGCAATGCAAACACTCAGCGAGGAGTCTGGGCACAGGCTCAAGAACCGTCTTTGGGCTTCAATTCGTCGTAGTTGCTCAAATCAAAGTCGATGCCGCTGCCCTCATCCAGACTGATGGGAGGCAAGGCGATGGTGGCATCTTTGGCAATAGCAACATTGAGCGAGCCACTCTCGGCGAAACTCAGATCCAAGCCAAGACTTTCCATCTCGCCCGCTTGGGTTTTGGGTAGACCCATCTGTCCTGAATCGGGCACTTCATCGAGCAGCGACAGGCCTGTGGGCGATAGCGCTTCAACGCCAGTGATGGGTGCGATGGACTGAGCGGGTGCAAATACTGCGCCCGGCTTGTTCAGGCTTTTGGCCAAGGAATACAGCAACATGAGCTCACGATAGGCCAGCATGTCAAAAGGCTGGTTTTGCGCATCAGGCTTGCGGAAAATGGATTCTTCAATCACATCCAAGGTTTGCGGGCCGGGCCAGTGGCGCTGAATGCCGGCGATGGCCTCTGGATACGACTCCAAGCCGTGGCTTAATTTCCCGTAGTTCTGAAAGCTGGGCGCTTGCGCGTTGAACACGCGGTTGAATTCCGCGCGAAGGTCTTCGTAGTCTTTTTGGCGATGGGTGCGATGGTAAATGTCAAACAAATCCATGAAGGCCACGGCACTGGTTTCCACATGGTCAGTGATGTGATTTTTCAGCACTTCAATGGCTTGCTCAGGCTGACCCAGCGACATGAAGAAATCGGCCTGCTCTTGAATATCAAATAACTCTTCAGCCGCCAAGCGCGAGCTGGCAAATCCGCTCACCCCAAAATCAGAATGGCTAAAGCCCCCGCCCAAGCTGGCTTTTGCGGGGCTCTTCACGCTGGGTTTGGCGGAGGGCATGAGCGAAGGCGGTGGCGTGCTGTCCACTCGGCCCATGCTGCCGCCACGCCCTGCTGGCACGGAAGTGCCCAGCGGCTGAATTTTGGCGGTAGACAAACTGATGGGCTCGGAAGGCGCCGAGAACTTCAACGGGCCGGTGGGCCGCTGAGCAAACCGGAAAGCAGATTTGTCTTCTGGTGCTTTGGCTGAAGTCGATTGGCTCTGGGCTTCCAAAGGCGCGGATTGCGTCACGGGCGTGGCTGGCACCAGCGGCACGGAAGCTGTGGCTGGGCTCTTGCGCTGGGTTTCCTCTTCTTCAAACCTGCTCCACAAATGCGCTTCATCCTGTTGCTCCGGTTTTGCGCCGGCGCTGTACCAAGGTGAGCTCGCTGCCGAATTTCTGCGCTACAGCCACGCGCTCAAGCCCAGAGCGAGTAAGGTAAGGAGTCCGAGAAATATCGTAAAGGGATTCAGATAGCGCGCCCGCTGCGCGGCTTGCAGTTGGCCGGACAACGCGGCAATGTCTTGGCCTTGGCGCTTGCTTTGCTCCAAAGACGTGCGCATCTGCGCTTCCAGTGTTTCCAGGCGCTTGGCATCGCGAATCGCGTCTTCCGGCGACGCATTGAGCGAGCGCCACAGGGCTTGGGCTTGGCTGCGCAGGGCAGCATCGGCTGTAGGTTCTGTGGTCAATTCAAACGACGAGCGCAGGCTGGGCTCCATATTGGCCAGGTCGAGCAAATCCACCTGCAAGCGCGGGCCGCTTTTGCGCGAGGCGCTGGCCTTGCCCGAATTGCCTTGCCGCATGATGGATCGGTTGGCGGTATTGGCCTGTGCTTGCGCAATGTCTAGAGGTGTTCGCTCAGCGTTTTGTGCGCTTTGCGCACGCTCGCGTTGCACCCGCGCACGCTCCTCGCGGCGCGCTTGCCGCTGCGCGGCGCGCTCGGCTGCTGCGACGCTTGCATCAGAAGAGGCCGCGCCGCTGGCCGCAGCGCCAGAATTCGGGGCGGCTGGACTGACCGCGCGGGGCAGCGCTGGCTGCGCAGATGCAGGCGCGGGGCGCGGCAGTTGAGCCGGGGCGATCACTGCGGGTGTCTCAGCATCGGTCAAGGTGTCAGCCAGTAAGACATAGCGGCGAGACACCGATGCACCGCAAGTGGTGCGCTCATACACGGTAACCACTGGTTCATCAATGCTCGCAATCGAGCGAATGCGGATGCGCGCTTCGCCACTGGCGCTGCGCTCAGCAAACACGCTTACCGCACTGGGCGAGACGCGCAGATCGCCATAAAACACATCAGCTGCCAAGCAACTCGTCTCCGGCAGCGCTTCCTGTGCTTCCAGTGTGGTTTGGATCGTCAAGTCCAAACCACGCCCAAGCAACACCGCGCCGCTCGCGCGACCGAGCGACAAGGCTTGCGCCATGCTGGCAAGCACCAGCAAAGCCACGCCCAATGTCCAAATCCCGTATCGCTTGCTCATGAATCCATTGCTCAATATTTCAAGATAGACTTGTGGCTGTTTGGTTGTTGTTGAACTTGCAACAAATAGTTAGTTTTAACACGCACACCTGCTAATTTTGACACACTCACTGGTGATATTGGCTCTATGCATTGCGTATTTACACAGATCGGATTGGTAGGCACCGGCGCCATGGGCCGGGGCATTGCCCAAATGGCAGCGCAAGCTGGCGCTCAAGTTCTGCTTTTTGATACAGGCGCGGGCGCTGCCGAGCAAGCGCTTTCCGCTATTTCCAGCACCTGGGACAAACTGCTTGAAAAAGGCAAAATCTCCTCTGAAACAGCAGCGCAATACAAGGCGAAATTGCAATGCTGCAGCGCTCTTTCTGAGATGAGCCGGTGCGATCTGGTTATCGAAGCCATCGTCGAAAAGCTCGATGTGAAACAAGGCCTGTTCAAGCAGCTTGAAAGCATTGTTTCCACTAGTTGCGTTCTTGCCACTAACACTTCTTCATTACCGGTGACGGCCATTGCTGCCGCCCTACAGAATCCAGAGCGCTTCGCGGGCTACCATTTCTTCAATCCTGTGCCTCTGATGAAGGTGGTGGAAGTGATTCCCGGCCTCAAAACCGACGCGGCTGTTTGCGAAAAGCTCTGCGCATTGACCCAGCAAATGGGTCACACACCTGTCATGGCCTCGGATACACCTGGCTTCATCGTCAACCACGCAGGTCGGGGCTATGGCACGGAGGCGCTGCGCATTGTGGGCGAAGGCGTGAGCGATTTCGCCACGATTGATGCGATTTTGAAAGACCAAGTGGGCTTCAAGCTCGGACCTTTTGAGCTGATGGATTTGACCGGGCTGGACGTGTCACACCCCGTGATGGAATCGGTGTATCGCCAGTATTACGACGAACCGCGCTACCGCCCCAGCGTCATCACCGCGCAGCGCTTGGCGGGCGGAGTACTGGGGCGCAAAACGAAAGCCGGTTTTTACGATTATTCTGAGCAAAACAAGCCTTCCGCCGGCATGGAATCTGCGCGAAGTGCTATAAATCTAGTAGCTTCTACTGACATTGATATCCCCCCTGTGTGGGTCTCGCACAATGCCGCACGGCGAGTGCAACTGCTTGAAATGCTGCACAAGCTTGGTGCGAAGATTGAAACGGGCCAATCGCCGTCTTTGCAGGCGCTCACGCTCGTTGCGCCGCTGGGCTGGGACGTGACCACGACCGCCGTGTTTGAGCGCTTGGACCCCGCCCGCACCGTGGGCATCGACCTGCTGATTGACGATGCTGCCACCAAGCGGCGCGTCATCATGAGCAACCCCGCCACGCGCGCCGACATGATGCAGGCCGCCGCCGCCCTGTTTGCACGCGACGGCAAGCCCGTGAGCACCATCCGCGACAGTGCGGGTTTTGTGACGCAGCGCGTGATCGCCACGATTGTGAATATCGCTTCAGACATGTGCCAACAACGCATCTGTACGCCGCAAGATTTAGACACCGCGGTGAAACTGGGCTTGGGCTATCCCATGGGGTCGCTGGCCATGGGCAATGCCGTGGGCGGCGCCAGCATTTTGGAAGTGTTGGTCAACATGCAAACCGTCTATGGCGACCCACGCTATCGCGCCAGCCCATGGCTGCGCCGCCGTGGCGCTTTAGGCCTAAGCCTGCTGCACACCGAGGCCTGAAACCGAGGCATAAGATCAAGATGAGCACTCCTGATTTCCCCAGCGGCGCACTGCTGGCCAGCGTGGCCGGTGAAAGCAGCCAAATCAAGCTGCTCACACTCTCCAACCCTACGCTGCGCAATGCTCTCTCCCCCGCGATCTACGCTGCTGGCATCGAAGCCATCAACCACGCCGATTCGAGCAACGACATCCGCGCCGTCGTCATCACCGGAGAAAACGGTAACTTCTGCGCGGGCGGCAACCTGCTGCGCTTGCAGCACAACCGCTCACTTGACCCATCGGTTCAACGCGAGAGCATCAATAGCCTACACGCTTGGATCGAAGCCATCCGCACCTGCCGCAAACCGGTGATCGCCGCCGTCGAAGGCGCATGCGCCGGCGCTGGCTTCTCGCTCGCGCTCGCCTGCGACATGATCGTCGCCAGCCGTGACGCGATCTTCACCATGGCCTACAGCAACGTCGGCCTCTCGCCCGATGGCGGCGGAAGCTGGCACCTGGCCCGCCTCCTCCCCCGCCCGCTCGCGACTCAACTCCTCATGCTCGGCAAGCGCATCAGCGCCGAGCGTCTGCATGCCCTGGGCCTCGTCAACCAACTCACCGAGCCCGGCAATTCCCTGCCCGTCGCCCTGCAAACTGCTGAACTCCTCGCCACGCGAGCCCCCAACGTCCTCGCCACGCTCAAAGACCTCATCCAAGAAGCCCCCGAGCGGCCTTTGACTGAACACCTCAGCGCAGAGCGCGATGCTTTCGTTAAAAACCTCCACCATCCCAACGGCGGTGAAGGCATTGCTGCGTTTTTGGAAAAGCGACAGCCAAAGTTTCTATAAGCCAGTTTGCGCTTGCGTAATCACGGCCGCCAACCCCTTTGGTCAGCGGCGAGTTG
>JBJTSL010000496.1:0-11830 GCA_046076625.1 Allobrachymonas sp. | reverse complement strand
GCCTCGCGCGCGCCGCCGCGATGCTTGGCAGCAGCGACAAAACCAAGCGCTTGGAAGCTGCGAAGACCTTGGCAGACAGCAAAGATCCCGCCACCCAGCTTTTGCTCAACGAGCGTTTGAAGCAAGAAGGCGATGCCGAAGTGAAAGCGCAATTGGAAGCGTCGCTCGCCAAAATCAAATCATCGCTTGGCGTGGGCGAGACACTGGGCGTCATGTTCACCGGCATTAGCTTGGGCTCGATTCTGCTCTTGGCAGCTCTAGGCTTGGCCATCACCTATGGCCTCATGGGCGTGATCAATATGGCGCATGGCGAGCTGATCATGATTGGGGCCTATGCCACGTTTGTGGTGCAAAACCTGTTTCGTCAATACTTTCCCGGCGCGTTTGATGTGTATTTGATTGCGGCGATCCCTGTGGCATTTTTGGCATCTGCCCTTGTGGGTGCAGCCATGGAGCGCAGTGTGATTCGTTGGCTTTACGGCAGGCCACTCGAGACGCTGCTAGCGACATGGGGCATCAGCCTGATCTTGATGCAGCTGGTGCGTACGATTTTCGGTGCCCAAAACGTGGGCGTGGAAAACCCCTCATGGATGAGCGGCAGTTATGCGCTGTTGCCCAATCTATCCTTGCCCTACAACCGTTTGCTCATCATCGTGTTCGCCATCCTCGTGCTCGTGGGCGTGAGTTTGGTGATCAGCAAAACGCGTCTCGGCCTGTTTGTGCGCGGCGTGACGCAAAATCGCCCGATTGCCGCCTGCATGGGGGTGAACACCGCGCGGATTGACACCTACGCCTTCTCGCTGGGCTCGGGCATTGCGGGTTTGGCGGGCTGCGCGCTGAGCCAGATTGGTAACGTTGGGCCTGATTTGGGGCAGAGCTATATCGTGGATTCCTTCATGGTCGTCGTGTTGGGCGGCGTGGGGCAACTGGCGGGTACGGTGTATGCGGCGCTTGGACTTGGTGTGCTCAATAAATTCTTGGAAGGTTGGTCAGGCGCTGTGCTAGCGAAGATTGCGGTGCTGGTGTTCATCATCATCTTCATTCAAAAGCGTCCACAAGGAATTTTCGCGATCAAGGGTAGGAGTGCAGAAGCATGACTGTCTCCACAAACGACTCCGTTCGGGCTGAGCTTGCCGAAGCCGGTTCCAGCCCTTCAACAGGCTCAGCTCGTACGGTGGTATTGCCAGGGGCTGCGCCTCTGATGTCCAAGCGGGGCTGGGGCACATTTCTGATCGCTCTCATCATTGTCTGCGCAATTGCACCGATCTTGAATCTCATGGTGCCCGAGACCAGCATGTTTCACCTCAGCGATTTCGCTATCAGCCTGATCGGCAAGATCATGTGCTATGCGATCTGTGCTTTGGCCATGGATTTGATTTGGGGTTATACGGGCATCCTAAGCCTCGGCCACGGCCTGTTTTTTGCGCTCGGCGGCTACGCCATGGGCATATATCTGATGCGCCAGATCGGGCTCGATGGCAATTACAAAAGTGAGCTGCCAGATTTCATGGTCTTCCTCGACTGGAAGGTGCTGCCTTGGCATTGGCTGGGCAGCAGCTCCTTCATCTTCCAGATGGCGATGGTGGTGCTCGTACCCGGTTTGCTCGCATTGGTGTTTGGCTTCTTTGCCTTCCGCTCGCGCATCAAGGGTGTGTACTTCTCGATCATCACGCAGGCGCTCACATTCGCTGCAATGCTTTTGTTTTTCCGAAACGAAACAGGCTTTGGTGGCAATAACGGTTTCACGGATTTCAAGCGCATCTTGGACATTCCGATAGCACAGCCTTCCACACGTATGGTGCTCTTCGTGCTCACCGGTTGCACCTTGCTGGGTTTTTATCTGTTTTCCCGATGGCTTGTACAGAGTAAATTCGGCCGCGTGTTGCAGGCGATTCGCGATGCGGAGAGTCGCGTCATGTTTTCTGGCTACAACCCTGTCGCTTACAAACTCACCATCTGGGTGATCTCGGCCATCATGTGCGGCATTGCCGGCGCGCTGTATGTGCCACAGGTGGGCATTATCAATCCGGGTGAAATGTCTCCCGCCAATTCGATCGAGATGGCGATTTGGGCTGCAGTGGGTGGGCGCGCCACTTTGATCGGACCGATTGTGGGCGCATTTGCTGTCAATGGCGCGAAGAGCTGGTTCACGGCGGCGTTCCCTGAGTATTGGCTGTATTTCTTGGGTGCGATCTTCATCGCAGTGACGCTGTTTTTGCCGCAAGGCATCGTAGGCTTGGTGCGTAAATTCTCCGGTAAAAAAGAAGGAGAACAAGCATGACCCCTGATTTAATGGAGCAGGGTGCGCAGCGCCTGCAAGCAAGGCAAGATCAAATTGCAACCGGTAAAACCGAGTCGGGTGGCCGCGATGCAGGCTATGGTCGCATCGCAACCCAAGAGGTGGACACCACACACGGCCGCATTTTGTATTTGGAAGACGTGAGTGTGAGCTTCGATGGTTTCAAAGCCATCAATGGCCTCTCGCTCGATATCGCCCCCGGTGAATTGCGCTGCATCATCGGACCGAACGGCGCTGGTAAGACCACGATGATGGACATCATCACCGGCAAAACTCGCCCCAACAGCGGCACTGTGTTTTTCGGCTCAACGATTGACTTGCTGCGCCTTAACGAATCGCAAATCGCGCAAATGGGCATTGGCCGTAAATTCCAAAAGCCTACCGTGTTCGAGCAACTTACCGTATTTGAGAATCTTGAGCTGGCTTTGAAAACGAATAAAGCCGTTAAAAACTCTTTGTTTTTCAAGCTCGATTCTGCTCAAAGTGATCGCCTCGCGCATGTGCTGCAAACCATCCATCTCACAGACAGCGTGAACCGCATGGCAGGAAATTTGAGCCATGGCCAAAAGCAATGGCTAGAAATTGGCATGCTCTTGATGCAAGATCCCAGATTGCTACTGCTCGATGAGCCAGTGGCTGGAATGACGGATGAAGAAACCGAGCGTACCGCAGAGCTTTTTCTCACCCTCAAACAGCATCACAGCTTAGTGGTGGTGGAGCATGACATGAGCTTTATTGAGAGAATTTCAGAGAAAGTGACTGTGCTGCACGAGGGCTCGGTGCTTGCGGAAGGCAAGTTATCTGAAGTTCAAAACAATGAAAAAGTGATTGAGGTGTATCTTGGTAGATAACCCGATTCTTCAAGTCAAGGAGATCCACCAATACTACGGTGGCTCGCACATCTTGCGTGGCGTGAATCTGCAAGCCTCGCTTGGCAAAATCACCGTACTGCTCGGCCGCAATGGCGTGGGCAAAACCACGCTGCTCAAGTCGCTCATGGGTTTGGTGCCCATCAAATCTGGCAGCATCGAATTCAATGGCCAAGCCATTGAGAAAGCCACCTCGTATGAGCGCGCTCGCGCAGGCATCGGCTTCGTGCCGCAGGGCCGGGAAATCTTCTCTCGCCTCACCGTGCAAGACAACTTGCGCATGGGCTTGGCCTACAAAAGCGCCTCCACACCGATTCCAGCCGAACTGTTTGAATTATTCCCAGTTCTCAAGCAAATGATCAACCGCCGAGGCGGCGATCTTTCTGGTGGCCAGCAGCAGCAGCTGGCGATTGCACGTGCGCTCGCTGCGAAACCGAAGCTCTTGATCTTGGATGAACCCACGGAGGGTATCCAGCCCAGCATCATTAAAGACGTCGGCCGCGTGATCCGCATGCTCGCAGATCGTGGCGACATGGCGATTGTGCTGTGTGAGCAATACTACGACTTCGCACAAGAGTTAGCTGACAACTACCTCGTGATGCAGCGCGGCGAAGTGATCGCTCGCGGGCCGGGAAGCGAGATGGAAGAAAAAGGGATTCGTCAGCTGGTAGCGATTTAGAGGCAGAGTACCAAGCAGTTTTTCGCGCTTTCTGCGTGCTGCTTCTTGATGACGATCATGGGGTCACATCGCCCAAATACGCGGCAATGTAGCCGGTAAGCCCCAAGCTATCTCTCGCCACTCGCCGCGCACTTGTTTGCACAAATCCACCGCAAGCTCCGTGTGATCTGCGAGCACGCGCAGCACGATCACCTGAGCGTGGGGGCTGGTGATGCCGCAAGTGGCGCCGAGCGCATGAGCAGACGCGATCTCTCTGGATTTTGATAAAAACTGCTCTTTCGCCGGCATGGATATTGCGTACCCTGCTATGAAAAAAAGAGTCGCTAGGCAGGTGTGCTCGTTCAGACCGATCGGCGATTTAAGAAGGCGAATGTCATCTGCGGCGATGCGACCTCGCTCCAGCCAAGGGCTGTGGCTGCCGTTGGGAGAAAGCAGCTCCAGATGCTGCGTGAATGCGCCGCGCTCGAAGGCTTGGTTGGCGGCAGGCAGGCCAAGAGCGGTGATGTCCCAGCCGATGATCGCTGCGGTGGCGGCGAGTTGCAGTTGCAAACTGTTCTCAGCCAAGCAGCCGCTGTAGGCAATGCTTTCCAGCGGTAGCCATTCGAGGCGTGCGCCATCGCCCATCTTCACTGTGGTGCGTTGAAATGCTGCTTCCCCCGAGGTTTTGTAAAAGCGCGTCGCGCCCGGTGTGGTGACCAAGGCATGTGCGCCGTCTTTCACATGCACAGTGATGTCCAGATCATCGCCGCCCGCTACACCGCCTGGCGGATGCACGAGCACGTTATGGCACACGGCATTGCCCTCTGGAAAAAGGCTTTGCAAAATGCGCAGTGGCCCATCGTGCGAAAATTCGAGCAGGGTTTTGCCTTCGGCAGTGTGGTAATTCAAGCTCAGTTGAGCATGCCAAGTCATATTGATTTACTATAAATTTGTGAGCACTCTACGCATAATTTATGCCGGCGATCAGCTATTTTCATCTAAAGCTGAGTGCAAAAGGCAAGCTTAGCATGCCCATTAGCGTAGACAGCGTGACCAAACCCGCGACGAATGCTCCGTCAAAACCCATGCGCGTGGCCAGCACATAGCAAGTCGATGCCGTGGGCAGGGCGCTGAAGACAAGCAAGATATTCGCCTGCGCGGCGTTCAAACCGAACAGTTGAACCAAGGCAATCGCGATCAGCGGCAGCGCCAGATGTCGAACCAGCAGCAGCGCTGAGCCGATGCGCGCGCGGCTTGGCGTATTGAAGATTTGCCCGAGTTGCAAGCCAGCCCCCGCCGCCATCAAACCCAGTGGAATGGCGGCTTGCCCTATGCGGCTGACAGCAGGCTCAGCAAACGCGGGAACGGAGATGCCGAGCAGGTTGGCGGCCAAGCCACTCACCGTACCAATGATCAGCGGGTTTTTCAAGAGCGCTTTGGCAAAGCCTTGGCCTGAATGCTGCGCCATTGGCCAGACAGCCGCAATATTGATCAATGGCACGCAAACACCAATGATCACGGCGATCATCAGCAAACCTTGCTGTCCTGCCAACCGCTCGGCCAACGCAAGCGCAATGTAGGAATTGAAGCGAAAGCCCACTTGTGCGCTGCTGGCAAAGTCTGTGCGCTCGACGCCGGGCAATTTGGCCAAGGCATAGGACAACAACACGCCACAGGCCACCACGACCAAAGCCGCACCCATCAAGCTGCCTGTAGCGCGCAGATCCAGCGGCGAGCGAGAAATCGCATAAAACAGCAGCACGGGGAAGAGCACGTAGTAAACCAAACTCTCCACCTGCTCCCAGATTGGACGGCCCAATTGCGTGAAACGGCAGATCAAATACCCACACACAATCAAGGCGAAATCTGGAAACAGGAGTTGGGCGAAATGCATGGAAGCTGCAGGGTCTTTGGAGAGGAGTACGGAATAACCAGTTAGGGAATGCGAGTATGGGTTAGCCACAATCGTCAGCACCTGTGGAACTGCTTATTATTCATTCATTGCCAACTTGGCTGGCCGCTTTTTCTTTCCTCAGGAGTTTTTCATGTCCTCACTTCATCTGCTTCGCAAACGCAATGCTCTTAAAATAATAGCAATCAGCGCAGCAATCATGCCGACCGGTGGCCTTGTTTATGCCCAAAACTACCCCAACAAGCCGATCACGCTGCAAATTCCATTTGCACCGGGCGGCACCACGGACATCATTGGCCGTGTGATTGCCGAACCTTTGGGCAAGGCCTTGGGGCAAAGCGTGGTGGTGATCAATCGCGCCGGCGGCGGTGGCGCAACCGGTGCCAACGAAACAGCCAAAGCAGTGCCTGATGGCTACAACTTAGGCATGGGCACAGTGTCAACCACGGCCTCCAACCCAGCGATCAATCCCAAGATCCCCTACAACCCAGCCACGGATTTCACTCCGATTATCAACATTGCGGCCACACCCAACATCATTGCGGTGAACCCGAAATTTCCCGCCAAAGATTACAAGGAATTCATTGCCGAATTGAAGAGAAATCCTGGCAAATACAGCTATTCATCCTCCGGCACGGGCGGTATCGGGCACCTGCAAACCGAGCTGTTTAAGAACCTCGCCGGCGTGTTCATCACCCATATTCCCTATTCTGGCGCAGGCCCTGCATTGCGCGATACTGTGGGTGGCCAAGTAGAAATCATTTTTGATAACGTTCCGTCCGCCTTGCCGCATATCCAAGCGGGCCGCTTGATTCCCATCGTAGTGGCAGCGCCTCAGCGCTTGGCTGCCTTGCCCAATGTGCCAACGTTCAAAGAAGTGGGCTTGGAGCCGGTGAACCGCATGGCGTATTACGGCATCGTGGGCCCCAAGGGTTTACCGGCTGAGGTGGTGCAGAAAGTCAATGCTGGCGTGCGCACCGCGCTGCAAGACCCCGCTGTACGTAAGCGCATCGAAGACACCGGCTCGATCATTTTGGGAAATACGCCCGATGAGTTTGCCAAGCAAATGGCAGCTGAGCTGGACGTGTACAAAAAAGTGGTGGCTACTCAGAAGCTCAAGCTTGATTGATGACAGCGTTGATGCCTTCATCAGTGCTCTCTGGCTCGAAGAAGGTTTGGCCAAAAACACGCTGGATGCGTATCGGCGTGATTTGAGCTTGTATGCAGCGTGGTTGCGCGAGACGTATTCACGCCGCATTGAATCGACTGAACACCAAGACATTGAGGATTACCTCGCGTACTGCTATGGCTTGAAAGGCAAGGCCACCTCGGCGAACCGCCGGCTCACGGTCTTCAAACGCTATTTCCGCTGGTGTCTGCGCGAGCGTTTGATCCAAGCAGATCCCACGCTCAAACTGATGGCGGCCAAGCAGCCTGCACGCATCCCAAAAACGCTCACCGAAGCTGATGTGGAGCGTTTACTCGCCGCGCCCGATGTAGCCACACCGCTGGGTCTGCGCGACCGCGCCATGCTGGAGCTGATGTACGCCAGCGGGCTGCGCGTCAGCGAATGCGTGAGCCTGAAGGTTTTCAACATTTCTCTCTCAGAGCATGTCCTACGCACTTTCGGCAAAGGCGGCAAAGAGCGCATCGTGCCTTTTGGCGAGCATGCCGCCGATTGGCTCACGCGCTATTTGACTGAGTCGCGGCCCCAGTTGCTCAAAGGTCAAGGCAAAGCAAAAAACAGGGAGGATTTATTCGTGACGGCGCGTGGCAGCAAGGCCGGCAGCGCCATGACGCGCGTGGCTTTCTGGCAGATCATCAAACGCCACGCGCTGCAAGCGGGCATTGCAACGACGCTTTCACCCCACACCTTGCGCCATGCATTTGCTACACATTTACTCAACCACGGCGCAGATTTAAGAGCCGTGCAAATGCTGCTCGGGCATGCCGATATTTCCACGACGACAATCTACACACATGTGGCGCGCGAGCGGCTGAAATCGGTGGTGGCGGCACATCATCCTCGCGGATAATCCATGACCCAGCAGCCCGGGTGATGCCCCACGAGCAAGCTCAAGCCTGAGCCAACTCAAACATCAGCGCATCCCGCAAATTGGCCTCAATGCTGGCTGCGCTCAAGCGGCAGCAGCCCTTGCTGCCCGGCAGCGAGACGTCATACACATTGGCCTGTTTGACGATTTCAATCACCACGAAATTGCGCATATGACGGCGCAAATCATCAACGAGCGACTTCGCACTCTCATCATGTAGCTCGGCCTCAATCACCAAGGCCGATGGCAAACTCAACTCGCATTCGCGCACCAGATGCCTGAGGCTGTTGGCATTGCGGCTGCGGCATTCTGCTTTGGACAGGGCCTTGTCAATCGATAAGCGCACCGCAGGCGAGGTGGCATAGACCAGCACATTCATCTGCGTGAGTGTCGGGGCATCCATCATCTGCAGGCGAACTTCGTCGCTGGCAATACCTTCTTCGTTATTGTTGTGCACTGGGAATTCCATGGAAATCGCGGTTTTGCCGTCCACCTGAGAGCGCGCCGCTATCACACCAGCGGTCTGCGCCAGCTCATTGAGCAATTCCCAGAGGAAGAGGCTAGTGCGCTCCATCGGTGGGGTATCGTCCTGTGTGCGCACCACATGATCGGCCATCACGGTCAGCCTTGCGGCATCACCCCAAGAAGACAGCTCTGTGGTCACGGTGAGACGGTTGCCAAAGGGCAATGCCCATTCGATTGCGGTTTCAATCAAGGCGCGGCACAAGTTCGGGTCGCCCTCAATCGTGCAACTGTTCAGTTGCGGCTCAAGTAACACGCCGCTGCGGCGCAGATCGTTAGCGCGCTTGGCCAAGATGCTGCCCAGCATCGGTAGCATGGGGATGCTTTGGATATTCGGCTTGACCTTGCGCAGCTTCACTTCTGCCAAGGAATTCATCGTCTGGCCCATGTCCGACAGTGCTGTCACATCTCGGATCAGCATATTCCATTGCTGCACCGTTGCGCCGCGCTCGGCTAAGGCATGCAGTTCTTTGGCAATCGTGCGCGTGCGGGTGTACACCTCTTCGCCAGCCAAGCCCAGCAAAGCCAAATTTATGTCGGGTGCGTTCGCATCGGGCGCGGCCACCAAACGGTTTGCGCCAAAGCTGCCTGTGCGCAAAGCATCAGATTCCGCCCAAGCAGAGCTCTCCCCGCCCACTTGCGTGAGCATGCTTTCCCAGTCGGTGCGTTCAGGTCCGCCGCTGATCGCGCGCAGCAATTTGGTGAGTAAAACAGGCTTTCCGGCTTAAATGAGGTTAAAAGTATTCATTGCGGTTACAAATGGCAAGGAATTACCATGAGAATGCAACCAAATGCAGTCTAGCAAGCTTGAAGCCAGAGGGCAACACTATTTCTAGGGAGGCAAGCTACTGTTACATCTTTGAGAGCCAGAATAGGCTGTCTAGCAACGCCAGAAAGCGAAATTCAATGTGCAGAGCCAGGGAATGGTGCCCGGGGTCGGAATCGAACCGACACTCCTTTCGGAACCGGATTTTGAGTCCGGCGCGTCTACCAATTTCACCACCCGGGCAGGCAGTGCATCGAGCGATGCGTAGCCCTCAATTATGGCACAGTAGGGGCTTGTTCCTGATCCACAACATGATGAATTTCCGAACGATTGAAGATGCCATCGGCAAAACCCCCCTCGTGCGATTGCAGCGCATTGGCGCTGATATCTGCGCCCAGCAAGGCAATGTGATTCTGGGCAAGTTGGAGGGCAACAACCCCGCCGGCAGCGTGAAAGACCGGCCAGCACTGTCCATGATCGCGCGTGCGCAGGAGAGGGGCGATATCAAACCTGGCGATACGCTGATCGAAGCCACCTCAGGCAATACCGGTATCGCGTTGGCCATGGCTGCAGCCATCAAGGGCTACAAAATGGTTTTGATCATGCCGGAAGACCTTTCCATTGAGCGCGCACAAACCATGAAAGCCTTTGGCGCAGAACTGATCCTCACGCCCAAGAGCGGCGGTATGGAATACGCGCGTGACCTTGCCGATACGATGGCTAAGGAAGGCAAAGGCCGCGTGCTCGATCAGTTTGCCAATGAAGACAACCCGCGCATTCACTACGAAACCACCGGGCCAGAAATTTGGGAGCAAACCGGTGGCAACGTCACGCATTTCGTGAGTGCCATGGGCACGACAGGCACGATCACGGGCGTCTCCCGCTTCCTGAAAGAAAAAAATCCCGCCATTCGCATCATTGGCGCGCAGCCCTCCGAAGGCTCGCGCATTCCGGGCATTCGTCAATGGCCGCAGGAATATTTGCCCAAGATCTATGACCCGAAAAATGTGGATGAACTGATCTACGTGAGCCAAGCGGATGCGGAAGACATGTGCCGCTCCATGGCACGCGATGAAGGCATCTTCGCAGGCATCTCCGCAGCAGGGGCATGCTGGTTGGCTCAGCAGGTGGCGCAGCGGGAGAAGAATGCGGTAATCGTGTTCATCGTGTGTGATCGAGGTGATCGCTACCTCTCTACAGGTGTCTTTCCAGCCTGATTTTTAAGCAATTTAGGCAGTTCGCCGGCATAAAAACTGCGTGCAATGCTATCAAAATAATGGTTTCTAATTGATGAGTACAGTTTTCAAATTTTGCCCCCAATGCGCCACGCCATTGGCTTTTGAGACGAAAATGGAAGACGGCGGCGAAAAAGAGCGTCTGCGCTGCCCCGCTTGTGGCTACACGCATTGGAACAACCCTACGCCGGTGCTCGCAGCGATTGTGGAATACAAGGGCCAGATTTTGTTGGCTCGCAATGCCGCCTGGCCGGGCAAAATGTTTGCGCTGATCACTGGCTTCATGGAAGCGGGCGAAACACCGCAAGGCGGCATCGCGCGTGAGGTCAAGGAAGAGACGAATCTCGATTGCAGCGAAGTCAATCTCGTGGGCGTGTACGATTTTCAGCGCATGAACCAAGTGATCATTGCCTACCATGTGGTGGGGCACGGCGAGGTGGATTTGTCGCCTGAATTGGCCGAATACAAGCTCTATGATTACGAAGCCATCAAATGCTGGCCGGCAGGCACGGGTTATGCGCTCGCCGAATGGCTCAAAAAGGTCAAAGGCATCGAGCCCGTCTTCGTGGATTGGAGCAAGCGATAATATGTTTTGTTGGCTCTGTTCGCTTGAAGCTAAATTTACCGTGATCTGACCCATTGAATTGAATCATGAACATCGACAAAGAACTCGACACCCGTGGCTTGAACTGCCCGTTGCCCATCTTGAAGGCCAAAAAAGCGCTGGCCGAGCTCACCAGTGGCCAGATCCTCAAAGTTGTCGCCACCGATCCCGGCTCCGTGCGCGATTTTCAGGCGTTTGCCAAGCAAACAGGCAATGAACTTGTTGAGCAGCAAACCATCGGCGCAGACTTTGTGCATGTGATGCGCCGGCGCTGATCTCGCAATTTCAAGCTAAATCGATAGCTGGCCGACGCAAAATATGCGCAGCCAGCTATTTTTTGATAGCGATCAGCCTTTATCCGAGCCGCTTGATCTGCTCGCGCAGCTTATCCAGCGTGGCTGAAAAGTCTGCCAAGCGCTTGCGCTCTTGATCGAGCACGGCTGCTGGGGCTTTGGCGACGAAGGCCTCGTTGCCTAGTTTGGCGTTGGCCTTGGTCACTTCGCCTTCCAGGCGCGTGATTTCTTTGGCCAAACGAGCCTTTTCTGCCGCCACATCGACTTCCACAAAGAGCGACAAGCGAGCCTCGCCGACGACGGCTGTGGGCGAAGCGCCGCTGGCCTGTGCCCATTCGGCTTCGGTAGCGAAGGTTTTGACATCCGACAGTTTGGCGAGGGCTTTGAGCACATCGGCGCTTTGCGTGATGAACTCGGCATCGCCTGTGACGAGCATGGGCAAACGCTGGGCGGGGCTGACGTTCATCTCGCCGCGCAGGTTGCGGCAGGCATCGACGATGGATTTGAGCTTGGCGACGTGGGCGATGGCTATAGGATCGATCTTCTCTGGCTGGGCTTGCGGGTAACGCGCTACGGCAACCGATACACCTTGAAGACCAGCGACGGGTGCCACTTTCT
>JBJTSL010000495.1:0-2017 GCA_046076625.1 Allobrachymonas sp. | reverse complement strand
TGTACACCGCCAACATCGGCCAGGGCCTGTTGGGCTGGGCCACCTTCCCCAGCGATTATATCAACAGCCCCAGCCAAGACGGTGTGGTGGTGCTCTATAGAGCGTCGGCGAGGGTTGGCCTAAAGTGAGATAGCCCAAGCCAACGTCCTTGAGCAACTGTAGCGGGTGCGCAATGGAAGGCATCGAAGCGAAGAACTCCACCGCTTCATCCACTTCCATGGTGAGTACATCGCCAATGCTTTTGCCACGCCAAGTCACGGCCAGCGTCTCGGTATTGAAGCGCGCGCCATGGCAGACCTCGCAGGGCACTTTCACATCGGGCAAGAAGCTCATCTCAATTGTGCGCATGCCCTGACCTTCACAGGCCGGGCAGCGGCCCTCGCCTGTGTTAAAGCTAAAGCGCCCAGGGCCGAAGCCGCGCGCCTTGGCCTCCAAGGTTTCTGCAAACAGCTTGCGAATCGCATCCCAAAAGCCGATGTACGTGGCCGGGCAGGAGCGCGGGGTCTTGCCAATCGGCGTTTGGTCAACCTCCAGCACCCGATCCACCTGCTGCCAGCCGTCGATGCCATCGCAATGCGTCCAAGCCTTGAAGTCAGGTGCCTCGCGCTTCATGCCGCGAGCGCTCACAGCTGCATACACATTGGCCAGCAGCACATCGCGAGCAAACGTGGATTTACCTGAACCCGATACACCCGTGATCGCGACCAAGCGCTTGAGCGGTATGTCGCAGCTAGCGCCGCGCAGGTTATGCAGCTGCGCATTCTTCAGGTGAAGTTTCAACTCATCATCCACAGCGCGGCGTGGGTGCAGAGGATGCGCAATCGCATCGCGCAAATACCGGCCCGTTGCAGAGCGATCTACGGCCATCACGTCTTTCACGCCACCTTGCGCCACCACTTGGCCACCGCGCTTGCCTGCGCTCGGCCCAATATCAATGATGTGCTCCGCTCGGCGAATCGTGTCCACATCATGCTCGACCACCACGAGCGTATTGCCTTTCTCGCTGAGCTTATTCAAAGCCCCAAGCAAGATCTGATTGTCGCGCGCATGCAGACCAATCGTTGGCTCATCCAGCACATAACACACACCCTGCAAATTGCTGCCCAATTGCGCAGCCAATCGGATGCGCTGCGCCTCGCCGCCTGAAAGAGTCGGTGCGCCGCGGTCTAGCGTGAGATAGCCAAGGCCCACTTCTTCCAAAAACTCCAAACGGCCTTTGATCTCAGGGATCAAATCTCGCGCAACCTCCGCCTCGCGACCTTCAAGCGCCAGTGCCTGCACCCACAGGCGCACATCTCGTACTGACAGACATGCAATATCCGTAATGCTCACCCCGTTGAATCTAACCGCCCGCGCCTGCGCGTTCAAACGCGTGCCACCGCAGCTCGGGCAATCTTGGTCGCTCACATCTTCCACTTCCACTTCCGCAAAGCTTTGCTCGCGCCCGCGGTTGTCATCATCGCGCACAGAGTCATCCAAGGCCTTGCGTTGCTCACGCGTGAGTTGCTTGCCTGTGCCGACGCAATCGGGGCACCAGCCGTGCTTGCTGTTGTAGGAGAACAGGCGCGGGTCTAGCTCGGGGTAGCTGGTCGCACACACCGGGCAGGCGCGCTTGGTGGAGAACACCTCGACTGCACCGATGCCAGCGGTCGAGCTTTTCGCCTCCATCGCTTCTCTCAAGCCAGCGAGCGAAGTCATGACATGCACCACGCCCTTGCCTTGCTCCAGTGCCGTGGCCAAGGCCTTGCGCAGAGCGGCTTCGTTCTCTGGTTTCATCACGAGATCGGCTACGGGTAGCTCTACTGTATGCTCTTTGAAGCGATCAATACGGGGGAAGCCCGTGGTCGGTAAAAACTCACCGTCCACGCGTAAATGGGTGTAGCCGCGCGGTCGCGCCCAATCCGCGAGTTCGGTGTACACGCCCTTGCGGTTCACCACCAGGGGCGCAAGGATGCCAATGTGCTGGCCTTTGTATGCGGTCATGAGCAGCGCGGCAATGCGCTCCGGGGTCTGCGGC
>JBJTSL010000494.1:0-4466 GCA_046076625.1 Allobrachymonas sp. | reverse complement strand
CTAGGCCACTGAAGACGAGCTGGAAAAAATCAGTCATTCGGGTGGTGAGAGAAATACAAATATCCGGACGCGAAATTCGCGAAAGTTACGCGAAAGACGCAAAAAAGAAAATCAAAAACGAAAAAACAGCAGCAGGAATCCTTGTCAGGATTCTTTGTGGCTGTTTTTCGCGTCTTTCGCGTAACTTTTGCGTCTTTCGCGTCTGGCTGTTGGATTCAGAAAATTACTTCTTAGCCGACAAAGGAGGCAACACAGAAATCACTTTCTAGCGACCATTTTTCACCTGCACCAAATAGCTCTCGCGATCCACGTCGCCTTTGTCATCGAAGCTGCCGCTCAGGAGCACGCCGGGTTGCTTCTTCACATCGAGCACCAAGCCTTTCATCGCAGCGGCCACCGCCTTGCGATCGACTCTGCCGGCCTTTTCAATCGCAGCTTTCATGGTGTATACGCCGATATAGCCTTTTGGGCCGTTGTGGTCAGGAAAGTATTTGTAGTCTTGATAGAAACGTGCTTTGAATTTCAGCATTTCAGGGCTGGGCGCGTCAATCGTCAAGCCGACATGCGCTACTGCGCCCGTGGCAGCATCGCCTGCGAGCTCAATCACTTTTTGACCAGTCAGTGTGGTCTCGCCGATCACAGGTTTGGTAAAGCCTTGCTTTTTCAGCTCGCGCAAGAGACGTGCGGATTCGTCTTCGTTCACATAAGCAAATAGCGCATCCGAGTTGCTGGCCTTGGCTTTGAGCACGGCGGCAGAGAAGTCTACTTGGCCTTGATCGGTAGAGATTTCATCGACGATTTTTGTATTCGAGCCAGCCAAGGTTTTCTTAATCATGTCCAAGCCGCCTTTTCCGAAATCATTGTTCACATAAATGATCGACAGGTTTTTCACCTTGGCTTGATCGCTGATATAGCGGCCAATCTTGGGCATCGCGGTTGCTTGCGTGAAGCTAGTGCGGAAGACGTAAGGATTGCCTTGCTGCGTGATGGCTGCGCCTTCGCCACCCGTCCAGTTCGGAATTTCAGCCTTTTGGCTTTCCTTCATGCTCACCAAGATCGAGCCAGTGAATACAGGGCCGAATATGGCGAATGCATCTTGGTCAATCGCTTTTTTGGTCAGCGCCAAGGCTACACCGGGGTTGGTGGTGGTGTCGTTGATGGAAAGCTCGAGCTTTTTGCCCATGATGCCGCCTGCGGCATTGATTTCTTTGACGGCGAGCTCCACGCCGTTTTTGAAATTGGTGCCGGAGGTTGCGCCCGCGCCAGAAAGCTCCACAATCGCAGCAAGCTTGATGGTATTTTGAGCAAATGTGCTGCTCGCCGCCATGATAGCTGCGCTGAATGCTACTGTTTTAAGAGTAAATTGAAGGGAAGTGCGTCGTTGCATAAAGAGTCTCATCAAGGGGTTAACAAAGTGTTGCGATGCTATGTGTCCTACCGAGGTCAACGCAATTTGCAGCCTAGGCAGTGTGCAGACAAACCCTCAGCTTTTTGCAGTGCAAGCTGTGTTATGAACTGAATGGTACATTTTTCGCGTATCGAGCGCCGCACCATCAGTTATCGCATTCAGCGATAACTTCAAACTGCCGCTCAAATCACAAAGGTACAGTCAGCTCAGCAATCGCCTGAGCCGTGCTCGGGCGAACACCGCGCCACCATTCGAACGCCAAAGCTGCTTGCTCCACCAGCATGCCCACGCCATCCACGCATTTCGCCACGCCTGCTTGGCGAGCCTGTTGCAGGAAGGGTGTCATGCCTTTGCCATAGGCCATTTCATAAGCGAGGCAGCCGGGCGCGAACGCGCTCGCTGGCACAGCTGGCGCTTGGCCAAACAAAGCCGCCGACGTGCCGTTGACCACCACATCAAATTGACCCTCCAGCGCTTCATAACTGTCAGCTTTTGCGTGAACCGGCATCTGCTTTTCCAGCATGGCCACCAGCTCTTGCGCCTTAGCAAGCGTGCGGTTCGCCACCACCAAGAGCGCTGGCTCAGCCTTGGCAAAGGGCAGCAAAGCGCCGCGCACTGCACCACCCGCTCCGAGCAGCAACACGCGTTTGCCGCGCAGTGGCGTTTGGTAATTGCGCTCAATGTCATTTACCAAGCCCACGCCGTCAAAATTCTCGGCATGCACTTCGCTACCCATGAATTTGAGCGCGTTCACCGCACCAGCCAACTCTGCTGCTTGGCTGCGATGCGTGGCATAGGCAAAAGCCTCAAGTTTGAAGGGCGCGGTCACATTCATGCCTCGCATGCCTGCAGCGCGCAGTTCATCGAGCTGCTGGGCGAAGCCTCCGATTCTTCCTTCGACGCGGGTGTATTCCAAATCCTGCCCGGTGGCTTGAGCAAAGAGCGCATGAATGATGGGCGATTTGGATTGAGCAATCGGGTTGCCAATCACGGCGTATTGATCGGGAAGTGACATAACAAATCCTCAAACAGCGACACAACAATGGCTTGAGTATCGCTAAAAATTCAGCAGCGATTTCGGAGAATGCCACATGATTTGCTCTCATTCAGAGATGCTGAAAAATCGGCGTATAGCGCCAGCATCGGGCCATAGTCCAAGCGATACGGCGCCTTGAGATACGGCCAATCCGAAGCCCAGATGCAACGCTGCAAACCAAAATTTTTCGCCAACGCTTCCAACACCGGGCGCACATCGTCTAACGGCAAACCGTTTTCAGAAAACTTCGCAAATCCCGAAAGCTTGACCACCGTTTGCGAGCTTCGCCCCCAGGCCAGCAGTGTTTGAAAGCCGCTTTGCAGCAAGCTGTCTTTCAAATTCAGCCGCCCGCAATGGTCAATCATCACGCGCACGCCGCTGCGCTCGATCATCGGCAGCAACTCCAGCAGTTGATCATCCTGCACTTGAAACTGCGCCCACATACCAAGCTGGGCCAAGCGCTTAAGCAAAGGTTCAATATCCGCGTAAAAATCACAGCCATGCAAAGAGGGATTGAATGCGATCCCAATCACGCCGCGTTGCTGCAAATCGCGCAAAGTCTCTTCGCGGCCATCGTTGGCCACGACAGCAATGCCTTGGTAGGCGCCCTGACTGAGCGCCAGTGCATCGAGCAAACAGCGGTTGTCCGTTGCGTAGCCTGAATTGGGGCCGACTAGCAAAGCATGCGTGACATGGTGACTAGCCAATACGGCCTGAAAACTAGGCCACTCGCCCTGCTCTTGCCCCGCTGGGCGATAAGCGACATCGGGGGCATAGGGGTGGCGCTGTGGATCAAGCACATGACAGCGGCCGTCGATCTTGGGCATCGTCAACAGCTGCGCAAGGCGCTCGTGGGGCAACACAGACATCACCTGTCGCCCAAAGCGTTCAATGCAGCCCGCGCTCGTCGGGTTCGTCTTTGCTGGTGGCAATCACGCTGGTGTGCAGGCCTTTGGCTTTGCGGTAGGCATAAATCACGTAGCCAGACAAACCATAAGCCACAAAAATGCCAAACAGCACGGTGGGCGGGTCGATATTGATCGCCGCAATCCCAAGCGCAATCAACACAATCACGGCAAACGGCACGCTCTTTTTCATGTTCACATCTTTGAAGCTGTAAAACGGCACATTCGTCACCATGGTGAGACCCGCATACAGTGCCAAGGCAAACATCACCCAGCGCACCTTCAGCTCTAAAAATCCGAGCACCACGAGGGTGTCTTGGCCCGAAATTTGCAGGTCCGTCAAAAGCCAAATAAATCCCATCACCAAAGCCGCCGCCGCAGGGCTGGGCAAGCCTTGGAAATAGCGTTTATCCACCACCGCCGTGTTCACGTTGAATCGCGCGAGGCGCAATGCCGCGCAAGACACATACACAAACGCCCCAATCCAGCCCCAGCGCCCCAGATCTTTGAGCGTCCACATATAGGCAATGAGCGCGGGCGCTGCGCCAAAACTCACCATGTCGGCCAGGGAATCCATTTGTTCGCCAAAAGCCGATTGCGTGTTCGTCATGCGAGCGACGCGGCCATCCAAGCTGTCCAGCACCATCGCGCAAAAGATGCCAATCGCCGCATCATGGAAGCGCCCGTTCACCGCCATGACGATGCCATAGAAGGCGCCAAACAAAGCAGCAAGTGTGAAGAGGTTGGGCAATATATAAATGCCCTTGCGCCGCGGCTTAGGTAGCGCTAGTTCCTCAGGTTGGGGGTCGTTTCCGTCATGCATGAGACCAAGTGTAATCGCTTCGAAGCGCACCTCCAAGCCTCGGTTCAAGCCCAATGCTGGGGCGTGGTGCAAGGTGAAGGCCAGCGCGTCACAATCGCCGCATGCAAGAATTTCCGCCCACGTGGCAGGCTGCCCAACAGCGCTTGGCTGCCATCTGACCCAGCGCCTACGCTCGCAGCCGCAATTCGCTGGACGGTGCCGTCACGCGCCTCTCGCCCTATTTGACGCATGGCATCGTCACGCTGCCGCAAGTGGCCGCGTTTCTCGCGCAGCGCCACCGGCTGGGCTACCAAG
>JBJTSL010000493.1:0-2068 GCA_046076625.1 Allobrachymonas sp. | reverse complement strand
CGCACTTTATTGGTGCAATGCACCACTTTTGTGCCTTGCGTCAATCGCATACATTTGGTGCATCCACGATGGAGATTCATGGCTATTAATTTAATAGCACTTTACGCAGATTTGATGCCGGGAAGTGGCCCGTTTGATCCGTCATTGGGCCGTTTGATACCCCGTTGAAAGGATCAATTCAGCAGAAAGTTTATGCAAAACAAGCCATGCGCCGGCATGAAATATAGATAGTTTGCTATCAAAACAGGAAGTCCCTCCGGGCTAACACTTGACCGGGTTGCGGCAATAGCGCTCCAACTCACGCACCACACTGCGCTGAGACACCGCCTGCCGCGCCCTGCCGCCCACTTCAATGCTGAGCTTCGCATCGTATTTCTTGAAGAACTCGTCAAACAATTCGCCACCCAGCGTGGCATAGGCAGTGAGAGAGTCGTCTTTGGCGCTGTGCTCGAGCAACACGGCACACAAAGGCTGACGCGCCGGCCCGCCAAGTACTTTGGCGCCTTGCGCAGGATCATATTGGCTGTGGTCAGCGCAGCAGTGAATCAGGTCTGCGCCCGCATCAGGCGTTTTGGCATTGACGGGCTTGCCTTTGCGGAAGCTGATGAAACTCAGTTGCTGGGTGGGATAGACCAATTGATGCGCGCAAATTGCGCTGAAGGCCACGATGGATTTGCCTTTGCCCACGCCGCCGGGCCAAGCGTAGCCCTCGCCGACTTGTGTCTTGAGCGCCTCCGGTTTAGTCGGCAAAGCGGGTTTGCCCAAATCGAGCAAGAAGACGGGCGTGGCTTCAAATGGGTAGTGAAAAATGTAATTCACTTGCGGTTTCAAACTGGCTGCTCTGAGTGGATCGCCGCGTTCATCTGTGAGGAGCACACGGCCATAGGCTTTGGGTTTAGCGTCTGCGGCAAAGGCGATGCTTGCAGACAGGGTCGTGCTGGCACAAGCGGCGCTGGCCGAGCAGGTTTCAATAAAGTCTCGTCTGTCCATGGCCAAATGGTGCATGGTGGGCTGCGAGTTGTCAATCTGGCACTGAGGCGTTGCTTTGATGCGGATATGCTCCCGACCTTCGTCGTAATCGGTGCACAATATTGGCATGAAGCGCACGCCAGCCAGGGATGTTGAGTTGCCCGATTACATGGAAATCGGCAATGAGGAGGTCTATGAAGACCCAGGCTCAACGCTGCCGCAAGATGGTATCCAGCCGCCTGGCTTCCCCTCGTTGGATCAGCGTACCACGCTGCCGCCCGAGGAGGCTGGCCGTTACGATGCTTCGGGCACCACCGTTCCCGCAGACCTAGCCCCAGCTGCCGTGGTGCCCGCCATCATGGCGGCCCATGGCTCTCGCGGCCGCTTGCCACAAGATGGCCCATTGCCCAAGCGCGTCTTGGTGGTGGACGACGACCTCAGCGCACGGCTGTACATGCGCGCCCGCCTGATGCTGCGCGGCAATGTGCAGATTTTTGAAGCCAGCAATATGGCTGAGGGCATGCAGCTGCTGCAATCGCAAGCCTGTTGGGATGCGGCCTTGTTGGACGTGGACATGGGCGAGCAAAACGGCTATGAGCTTTGCAAAGCCATCCGCGCTTGGGTGCGCAGCCAAGGCGGCACGCAGCCTAAGATTTACATGATCACCAGCCGCACCAGCCTGCTGGACAAAATGCGCGCCAAGATGGCGGGGGCTGATGCGTTCTTGTCGAAGCCTCCGCAGCCCTATGAGCTGTCCAGCTTGCTCAAGAGCATGTAGGCTATTTGTCGTAGGCGGGTCACAGTCGCGGCCGGACTTTTTGTCTTGCGAGAGGCGAAAAGCCGTGTTCAAGGCATGCCGTTCTACGCCGGAAAAGCCAATCACTTGAACGAAAACACGTTGCATCATGCTTAAATCATAATCGCAAGATTGCAGCCCGTGACAAATCGCACAACTGAATCGGCTTGTTTAGACCCCGCTTGGCCGCGACTGTGACCCGCCTACGACAAATAGCCTACATGCTCTTGAGCAAGCTGGACAGCTCATAGGGCTGCGGAGGCTTCGACAAGAACGCATCAGCCCCCGCCATCTTGGCGCGCA
>JBJTSL010000492.1:0-3520 GCA_046076625.1 Allobrachymonas sp. | reverse complement strand
GGGGAGAATGAATTCGAGCAAACGCGGCAATTGCGCGTTGTAGGTCTCAAGCGCTTCATCGAGTTGAAGAAGGGCTTCTTTTTTGAGCAGCTCATAACCCGGCATCGCCAGCTCACCGCCCAAGTTGAACAGCTGATGCTGCACATCAATCAGCAGCTCACGCACATCAGTAGGCATCGGCTCGCAGAGCAGCACACCCAGATTCGAGTTCAGTTCATCCACATCGCCCACCGCGCCAATGCGCGCGCTGGCTTTAGAAATGCGCGAATTGTCGGCTAGGCCAGTCGTGCCATCGTCGCCCGTGCGCGTGGCGATTTGTGTGAGTCGGTTGCCCATGGTGGTGTGTGCTCTGTTGTAAAACCACCATTGTCGCAAAACAGCCTCTAAGTAGCACGCATCCGCTGCTCAAGTCCTGTTTTTTAAGCAAAGTTAGCTTCTGCCCAGGATAAAGTATGCGCATGATGCTATTTATTTTATAGCGTTTAATGCCTTTCTACTGCGCACCCGGATTAACCAATCGGTTGAGTTTGAGCGCTTCATCGACGTTAAGTGTGCCGGTTTGCGCTGCGCGCACGGTACCGCCGGCTTGGGTATTTCGGCTCATCATTACACTTCCTGTGCTGCCGCTACTGGCATCGCGCTCACCACGCCCATCCGCCGCACCGCCTGCGCGGTTGATGCGTGCATTCACGGCGCGCTCTACACCGCGAATCTCGTTGCCGAACTGACCATTGCTGAGGAACAGCGGCAGGCCGTTGCCGCCGCACGAGGCGCAGGCATCGGGGTTTTCTTTGCCACCTTGCTGCTGGCGATTGCGCTCGGCCTCTGCGTCTGCTGGGGTCATGCGCCCACCGCCGGTCATTTGCTGATCGCGCTCTGCACCCCAATAGGATTGACGCTCTGTCGTGTTCATGTTTTTGGTGGCGGCATAACCGTCTGAGCCCACACTTTGGGCATAAGACAATTCAGCCGCGTCTTTGGCGCTGTCACCCGTCGGAGTGCCGCCCTCTTCTATCAGCATGCTTGCCAGTGTGCTGGCACCAAACGCAAAGCCCGTGCCACCACTTCCAGCATTTGCTGAGGTGCCTGACGACACCCGTGCCCCGCCGTCTAAATTGCCCACGCGGCCAGGATTGCCGCCAAATGTCACATCTTGTCCGCTGGCGTTGTTGAGTTTGTCGCCTGCAAAGGTGTCACGAAACCGACCGCCCACGATGTTCTGTGGGCCTTGCAGCCGGCCAGCTCCCTGCAGGCCTTTGCCGCGCACTTCGTCAAGAATACTGTTTCTGCCTCCGTTCTCAAAGCCCACGCCCCAGCGGTTGCCGAAGCCTTTATCTGAGCCACCTCCCGTGGCTTGGCTGGTCTCTTTTTCATTGAGCTTGGAGGTCAAGTCGCCCGTCCAGCGCAAATCGGGCAAGTCGGACTGAGATGCAGTCACGCGCCGACCGCCCCACATGGAGGGGGTGGGTGGTGTAGGGCTTGAGCCAGCAGCGCCGTCTGCACTGCACTGGCCTTGTGTGGCGATCCGCGTAGCCGAGACGAGCGCAGGTGCAACCACACGCACGCCGCGCAACACGCGCGAGGGTGCGCCGCCGCCTGCGGGGGCGCTGGCCGTCTCGCCCCGGCCAATCACCACCTCTTGCCCATCTTGCGCGAGAGAGACCGCGCCATCTTGCACATGCACATACACGCCTGCGGGTACAAAGCCTGCAAGCGGCGGCACAGTGCCTTGCATGCGCAGCACATCCGCGCCAAACAAGCGGGTGCTGTCCACGCTGAGCGTGCGTTCATCCAAGGCAGGGGCGACGAAGGGCAGGCTGCCTTGGCGCAGATTTCTTTGCGTTGTGCTCTGCTCAGTTGCACTGCCCGCTGGTGCCGTGTTGACGTTGTAGAGTTGCCCAGCGGCGATGAACTGACCCTGAACCTGACTGCGTGAATAACTGGTGACCGCGCCATCGGTAACGACGATGGTGGAGTTGCTGCTCGCGGGAGCTGGGGCTGGTGCAGGTGCTGCGGCGGTTGGAGCTGGGGTTGGCGCAGCAGAAGTGGTGGGTGCGGGTGCTGGCGATGGGGCAGTGGAGGAGGATGAGCCACTCGATCCGCTACGGTTGCTGCGGGTATTGTGCTGATTGGCTTGCTCTTGCTCTCTTGCACGGCGAACCTCGTCGCATTGCGCGCTGCTCCCCGTACAACTGAGCGGCATCATGCCTGAACCCGAGCCAGACCCTGTGCTATTGCGATTGGCTTGCTGAGCCACAGCTTCACGCCGCAGTCGCGCCTCTTCAATCTTAGTGGGCACCACGTCCCAGCCCTGCGCCACTAAGCCGGTGCAGCTAGCGCAAGCGCTCACCATAGGTCTGCCCGGTTGTGGCGGCTGGCCTGACTGTGTGGGGGGAGCAAAGGTCACGCCCACAAAGGTGATCGTCATCGTCTCTGCGCCCGTGAAGGTGTTGAAATCCACACGCCGCAGAATTGTGCCACCCGTCATCAGCATGCCACTGGCTGTGCGCACTTGCGTGGGCGGCACGATTTGCTCGGTGGTCTCGGTCAGGAGAAAGTTGTAGTCCTCCCTGCGCTGGGTTTGCCCAGTGATCACGGTGTTGAATGTGCCTTGCGTGATGGTGTCAAGGCTCGCGCCATTGAGCACCTTGCCGCCCGTGATGTCGTAGCCCGGGCCGGGTGGCCCGCTGGGCGCGGGTGCTGCGGGCAGGCTCACGGGTGGCAAGCTCACAGGCGGTGGAGCCGGTGGCAATGCAGCTCGTACGGCTTGGCTGCCTTGCGCAACCTGCGTCTGACCTTGCTGCGTAACTTGGCCGGCCACTTGGCTCATTTGATTGGTAACCGTACTGGCAAGTTGACTGCCTTGTTGCCCAGCAGCGGCAGCGGTTTGCCCGGTATTGGTGACAATGGTTTTTGCTGTATCTGTGACCGTGTTCACCGCATTTTGTGCAGCATTGCCAGCGCTGTTGGCCGCATTTTGAGCGGCATCTTGCGCATTGTTTGCCGCGTTACGCCCAGCATCAGCGCCATCGTTGGCGGCATTGTTCACTGTATTGACGACCGCTCCCCAGCTCGTGCCATGTACACGCAGCACCTGCTCGCCCGCCGCAAATGCAAAGCGCTCAGGGCGGATTTTGGCAAGTTGACCGCTGGAAACTTGCGCTGCACCTTGCACCAATTCCAACGCGATGCGGCCTGCTTCTGGGCGGGCGGCATCAAAGCTGTAGTCGGCAATCCAAAAGCGGCTGTTCGGGTCGAGGCTGATGCGCGTGCCATCGGTGAGCACCACGATGGCCACGCCAGAGTTGCCGGTGATCAGCAAATCTCCGGGGCGCACGGCACTGGATGCATTTAGGCCACGCCACAAGCCGCGCGCATCGATGGCACTCACGCCACCACCCGCTGCGCCCACGCGCCCGGCCAGCTCGGGTAAGCGGCTGCTGGCCACTTGCGGGCCATCGGCCGCGCGGCAATCATCATCACAGATGCGCACAGAAAAGTCTGTTCCCCGAATGCCGAT
>JBJTSL010000491.1:0-3812 GCA_046076625.1 Allobrachymonas sp. | reverse complement strand
CACAAGATGCCTTGTCGGTGACTATGGATTTTGCCGAGATGCCCGCTGTGACGGATGCGCCGTCCAGCCTGTCAGACCGCAGCTTGACCCAACCCGATACCGACATGCACTCTGTGATCGCTGGCTGCCGTGTGCTGCTGCTCTTGGGCAACAAAGATTTGCATGACCAAGCGCATGCAGCCGTGAGCCAACTCAGCCTGCAAATCAGCGCCTGCGCCAGCATTTCCCAGGCCAAGGTCTTGCTTGGTTGGGCCGGCCCGGGTGCTTTGCCTTGCGATTTGCCCGCCGCTTGGCCCCAGGCCATCGTGTTTGACGGCAATCTTGACGCGATGGACATGATGACGCTGCGCCAACAGATTCAAGACGACCCAGCCAAAGCCAAAATGGCCTTCGTGGAAATCAGCGACCACGTGGGCAGCGACTACCATATCTCCCAAATGGGCGACTCGTCTACCGCGCATGTTTCCTCCAAGGCCATTCATCAATCACTGGCACCGGCCTTGGTATTCGAGCTCTGTAAAGTCATTTAAATGATCTCTCTAATCTCATGTAACACCTGACATATTCAGGCTAAATCCATGATTTGTATGTTTTTTTCAAACAAACATCTATGTTTTGAGGAAAGTTTCACTTGCGCTCGGGCTGAAAAAATCATAACTTCTGGATATCGTCCATTTCATTCATCTTGATGAACAGACCATGAGTTGGCTCAAATCCGCATCAGCTTCGTTTTGGGGCGCCGTTGGCAGCCTCGCGCCTGCGCCGTCGGAATCGGTGTTGATCGAGCGCTGCGAGGAAATCCGGCAAAACATGCTCAGCACCTTGGGCGAAAAAGGCGCTGCCATGTTCCCAGCGCTTCGCCGCCGTTTGATGTTTGCCTCAGATATCGAAGCCCTGTGGTATTTGCGCAGCGAATGGATGGGCGCATTGTCCAGCTTGCAAGGGGAGCGCGTGGCTGCAGCGCATCTACGCAGCATCAATATCCAGTTTGAAGGCGTGCTTTCCAAGGGCATGAATTCTCGGCCCAGCCCGCTGTCGCGTTAAATCGCTTTTAACAGCATTTTTGGCCTTAGCCCGGCATAAAATCTAGGTAGATTGCTACCGAATTCATAGCGTATTGGGTGCTAAACCCAAACCGTGAAATCTTTCGCATCCACCCGCGTGGTGGCAAACGTGTTCACCAAAGCAGATTCATCGGCATAGCCCAAGCTCATGCCGCAGACCAGCATTTCTTGCTCGCCCGCACCTACCAGAGGCAAAATGATTTTTGAAAAACCATTCCAAGCAGCTTGCGGGCAGGTGTGCAGCCCCTGCGCCCGAGCCGCCACCATCACACTCTGCAAAAACATGCCGTAATCCACCAAGCTGCCGCGCCCCATCACTTTGTCGATAGTGAACATCAGGCCCACAGGCGCGTCAAACAGCTTGAAATTGCGCTGATGCTGCGCATGCGTGGCGGCCTTATCGCCTTTGGCAATGCCAATCACGCCATACAGGCCAAAGCCGCATTCGCGGCGGCGGTCGATATAGGGCGAGACCCATTTTTCGGGGTAATAGTCATAGCTTTCGGCATATTCTTTGGCTAATTCAGGGTGGGCTGCGATTGCATCGTGCGCGGCGCAAGTCTTCTGCACCAGCTCGTCACGCTTGGCACCTTGCAGCACATACACCTTCCAAGGCTGGGTGTTGGTGCCGCTGGGGGAGCGGCCAGCGATTTGCAGGATGTGTTCGATTTTTTCTTTTTCGACTGGCTTGGGCAGGAAGGCGCGGTTGGAATAGCGGCTCAGAATGGCTGCATCAACGCTGACTGGATCAGCAATCCTTGTAGAGACTTGGGGGGTACCAAGGAGTTCGGTGATATTCATGGGTACTTTCTACAGAGTTTTAAACATTTCAACATGCACAATGCCCACTTCTTCAAAGGGCTCGCCGCGCGCTTGGAAGCCTGATTTGGCATAAAAGCCGGCGGCGCTGCGCTGGGCATGCAAGAGCACTTCTCGGTCGCCCCGCGCTTGCGCTTTTTGCACCAGCGCCTGCAGCACCTGCCGCCCCAGTTGGCTGCCGCGCAGCACGCGCTTGGAAGCCATCCGGCCAATTTTGCCAACACCCGGTGCAGCCACGAGCAAGCGCCCCGTGGCCAGCGGCATGTTGAGCCGGTTATAGACCACGGCGTGCACAGCCGTTTTATCGGCTTCATCCCACTCGTCTTCGCGCGCAATGCCCTGCTCTTCAACGAAAACCTCGGTGCGCACACTGACCGCGTCGCGCTCCAGCTTTTGCCATGAACCTACCTGCACGCGCGTCATCGCTTCGCCTTTTTCAAAGCCTTCCAGCAAAGCTCGCAACGAATCCGGCACACGGCGCGAGGTTTGCGTGGCCGGGTCGGCATACACATAGAGCAGCTCGCCGCTCACGAGCAGCTTGTCGCCATGAAAAATACCGCCAAGCATTTGCATGGAGGAATTGCCGATTTTTGCGCAGCGCATGCCGATGTCGAGTACATCGTCATACTTGGCCGAAGCGTTGTACTCCAGCGTTGCTTTCTTCACATAAAGATCGCCGCCCAGCTCATGCATAGCTTGCTCGTAAGGCATGGCCAGCGCTCGCCAGTAATCCGCCACGGCGGTGTCGAGATACATCAGGTAATGGCCGTTAAAAACGATCTTTTGCATATCCACCTCAGCCCAGCGCACGCGCAGCCGGTGGAAGAATCTGAAATCTTGTCGGTTCATAGTTGGAAAGCGTTTCGCAGGGCAAGCGCGGCATCTTGATGAAACTGCCGCGCTTCGGGCAAGATTCTGCCCATTTTGATGAACTCATGCGTCACGCCGCGATAAATCTCCAGATTCACCGTCACGCCAGCGACACGCAGCGCATCGGCATATTGCAGGCATTCATCATGCAGCGGGTCACATTCTGCCAAAGCAAACAACACCGGGGCTAGATCGCTGAAATCCTCTGCATTCAAGGGAGAAAACCGCCAATCGCTGGCGTATTCTCTAGGTAAAGTACTATCATTAAAGTAGCGTATATGCACCTCCTCCAGTACGTAACCCTCGGCATACCCTTGCCTCGACGGGCTGATGTGCTCGGTAAGCGTGCCGGGATAGATGAGCAATTGCAGCGAAAGCAGCACTCCTGCATCTCTGGCCATCAAAGCGCAGACCGCGGCGAGTTTGCCGCCCGCGCTGTCGCCGCCCACGGCGATTTTTGCGGCATCCAGCCCCAGCGAGGGGGCAGTCTCACGCAGCCAAAGCAGCGCATCCCAAGCATCGTTTTGCGCGGTCGGGAACGGATGCTCAGGCGCGAGGCGGTAATCCACCGACAACACCGCCGCGCCTGACAGCCGAGCCAGCTCACGGCACAAAACATCATGTGTTTGAATGCTGCCAATCACGAAGCCACCGCCGTGGAAAAACAGCAGCACAGGCATTTTTTCCCCGCTCGCTGCGTGATCCGAAGGCGCATACAGTCGCACTGGAATCTGAGCGCCATCGCGGCTCGTCAAGCTCAAATCCTCGACGCGAGCAAGCTGCGCCTTGGGCACTTCCAGCACATCCGCGCCCTTCTCGTATGCCTGACGTGCCAGCGCAGGCGTGAGCTGATGCAAAGGTGTATGCTGCGCCCGCGCCATGCGCGTGAGCACACCTTGCATCGCAGCCGTGAGCGGTGCGGGCAGACGAATCGCCACGTTTACTTGAAACTCACGCTCACCGGCTTGGCGCCCGGCAGGCCCGCGTAAGTCACCATCACCTTCAGGCCAGCCTTGGTTGGCACCAGCGGGGAAAACGAGCCCAGGCTGATGAGCTGGC
>JBJTSL010000490.1:0-9835 GCA_046076625.1 Allobrachymonas sp. | reverse complement strand
CGCAGCTGCAAGACCGACAGCACAAACATCTTGGGGGGCACCTCCTTGGTGTGTAACCCGACAAATGTGATCTCGGGTGACCTTTCTACCTATGCATTTGCTGACAATGTTCACCCGACACCCGTTGGCCATAAGCTGTTGGCTCAGCTGGTTGCCAAAACGCTTGCTGCTGTAGGTTGGTTGTAAGTAACGTATCGGAGATACCCATGACAAAACTCAATTTTATTTTGGCCGCCATCGTTGTCGCTAGCAGCACTCCGACTTTCGCACAAAAAGCGGGCAGCTGGTCGGCTTCCATCGGCGTCACAAAAATTGCTCCAGATGTGACCAGTGGGAATCTGTCCGCTCCCAGTCTGCCCAGCACGAAAGTAGATGTGGGCGACAACACCCAACTCACGGGTGCCGTGAATTATTCAGTCACTGATGACATCGTGATCAGTGTGCCTTTGGGTTTTGGCTTCAAACACAAGGTGGTGGGTGCCAGCGCGATCGCTGGCGTGGGCACCTTGGCCACCACCAAGGCGCTACCGATTACTGTGCTGGGGCAATACCGTTTTGGCGCTGCCAATGCAACTGCGCGCCCTTATGTGGGTGCTGGTTTGTCGTATGTGAAGTTCTACGATACCAACAGCACGGCCGTGCTAACGGCCTTGACCAATCCTGGTGGCCCTGCCACGACGATGAGGTTTGAATCCAAATTTGCACCCACCATTCAGTTGGGCTTGACCTACAACATCAACGACAAGTGGTACCTGGACGGTAACTACACCAAGACTTTCCTCAAAACACGTGGCACGCTCTCGACAGGGCAAACACTGGATGCAAAGTTGAACCCGGATGGCTATACCTTCCAGATCGGCTACAAGTTTTAAGCAACGCGCTTATTAGCTGGATCACCCGCCTAGCCTCCGCTAGGCGGTTTTTTTTTTTCGTGTATGAAGTGCCAGACCATCGAGCACCCAACCCGCTGCGCACATGCCGAATGTGGCGGTGACGCTGACGACCGAGCCGAAGCCATGGCAATTGAGGCTGTTGTCTGCGTTGTTGATTGCGCATGAAGGATCGGGCGGCGCGACGGCTTCTTTGCTGAAGACGCAGGCAATGCCGATTTTCTTCTCGCGCGGTGCACCATGCTGGCGGCGAAGGCGGTAGCGTAAGTCAGCCAAAAGGGGGTCGTGGGTGGTTTCGCTCAGGTCGGCGACCTCCACCTTCTCTGCGCGGCGCTTGCCGCCGGCTGCGCCACTGGTGATGAACAGAGGGGCTTGCTTTTTCAATCGCTTGCGTTGCTCCAGTGCCCAAACAGCCAAGGTAGACTTTGCGCTTTGCTGATCGCAACAATCAAGCACGGCATCAAAGTTGGCTGCTGAGAGAGGTAGCCAGTTCTCTGGTGTGGCAAATTCTTCGACGCAAATAACTTGGCAATCTGGGTTGATCAAGGCAATGCGTTCGCTCATCGCATCTACTTTGGCTTTACCCAAGGAAGCGGAATCGGCATGAATTTGCCTGTTGATATTGGATTCAGCCACTTGGTCAAAATCAATCAGTGTGATCTGCCCCACGCCGCTGCGAGCCAGCGCCTCCGCTGCCCAAGAGCCCACACCGCCGATGCCAATCACAGCCACGTGCGCCGCGCGAATGCTGGCTGCACCGTTCACGCCATACAAGCGCTCCAAGCCGCCAAACCGCCTCAGAAGATCAGCCTGCATCAAGCCATCTTTTCCAAGCGCCACATCTGGTATTTAAAGCCCAGCACGGCGCCGCCAATGATGGCCGCTACAGCGATGAAGCTCATGGTGGACAGTGTGGAGATGCCGCTCAAGCCTTGCCCGACAGTGCAGCCCATGGCGGTGACGCCACCGATGCCCATGAGTGTGGCGCCGCCCAAGTGATTGGCCACATCTTCTGTGCTGCCAAAACCTTCCCAGCGGAAGCTTTTTGTCAGAATTGCAGTGATCGCTGAGCCAGCGATGACGCCGAACACGCTGGCAATGCCCAGCGTCAGCACTTTGGATTTATCGGAAAAAAACATCAGCCAATCTATCGTGTAGGCCACGGGCGCGACAAAACTCAAGGCTTCCGCGCGACCAGAATTGGTGGCTACAAAGGCCTCCTGCAATGTCTCTGGATGCTCGCTCACAAAGCCTAGCGAGCCATTGGCCCACCACATCAGCGTGACGACGAGGCCAATGCCCAAGCCAGCCAGCAAATTGTCAAAGCTGCGGAATTCTTTGGAGAGCAGCGCCCAAAGCACCAGCGATCCGCCCACTACAGCGCCAGCTAACATCTGCCCAGCCCCCATTTTCAAGCCAAATAGGCTACTCGCCGGCAAAGACGCTGCGCTGTATGCTACAGAATTGATAGTGACTGCATCCACGGTAGCGACGCGCAAAACGGCCGTGATGCCCTTCAAGGTGGCAAATGCGGCCACACCCATCACGATGAACACCACCAAAGACTTCAAACTCCCGCCGCCAATGCGCACCAAGGTTTTGCTGCCGCAGCCCGAGGCCAGCACCATGCCAAAGCCAAACATCAAACCGCCCACGATGGCAGAGAGCCAAGCAATGCGCGAGCTGGCATACAGTGTTTTGCTCGGGTCAATCTTGCCCAAAAAAGCCAGCGCACCAAAGCCCAGCATGGCCACGCCTGCAGCAAGTGCCCATTGGCGCATACGCTGCCAATCGCCCATGTTCACGATGTCACTCACGGCCCCCATGGTGCAGAAATGCGAGCGCTGGGCAATCGTACCAAAGAGAAAAGACAAAACAAACGAGGCAACCAGTACCTGTTGATTCAAGGATGAAAGATCGGAGGCTTGCATCACGCTATTTTAAAGCGCTATGTCTTTGCTCAACGCTCACTACAATCAAACCTCTCGTTTATGAATCTCCGTTTAACATCATGGCACTGATCATCGTTTGCGAGGATGATGCTTCGACTCGCGCCTTGGTCTCGGCGGTGCTCAACAAAGCGGGCCATGAGGTCGAGGCATTCGATAACGGACTCAAAGCCTATGTGCGCCTGCTCGAAGGCGACGCAGAGCTGCTCATCAGTGATGTGCAGATGCCTCTGAAAAATGGTTTCGAACTTCTGGCCGATATTCGCCAAGAGCCCTCCTTGGTGAATCTGCCCTGCATTCTGCTGACTTCTTTGGCCGAGCGCGCGCACATGCGCATTGGCATGACCAGCGGCGCAGACGATTACGTGACCAAGCCTTTCCAACCCGCAGAGTTGCTGGAAGCGGTGGACAGCCAGCTCAAGCGCGCGATGCAGCGCTATCTGGAACAAGTGCGGCAAGTGGATCAGACCGTGCAAAAAGCGGTGGGCGAAAAAACCACCGAGCTCATGACCTTGTTCGAACAGCGCTTGGGCCACGAGCTACAAGCGCGCTGGGCGCGCACCAATAGCGACTGCGTGAATCTGCGTGGCTGCTTGCTCGCTTGCAGTTACTTGGCGCCCGAAGCTTGGCAGCGTTGTCTGCCTGGAGCGCAGTTGGCCGATTTGGTCAAGTTGTATTTTGGCAAATTGGCCGACAGCGCCGCGCTGTTCAACGCGGACCATGTGCAGTTCGTGGGCGATGGCTTACTGATCATGCTAGACGGGCAACGCGACACCGCCTCCGTGAGCCACATGGGGCGGGCATTGCGATTGATTGAGTCTTTGGCCGCAGTGCGAGCCAGCGTGCAAGTTCATTCGCGCAAGTATTGGACTGCGTTCAACCCGCCGGCCTTCATGCCTTGTGTAGCGGTTCATATGGGTGAGATGAGTCTGGCCAAGCTTGAGGGGTTGACGGGAGGGATCGACCAACTCGTCCCCGTCGGGCAGGCTGTCACGGAAGTGGGCCGGCTCTTAAAGACAGCGCAAGCCTTGCGTTGGCCTTTGGGTGTCAGCAGCACCGCATGGCCTCACTTGCAGCATGCATTGCAGCACGAAGACCAAGCCGACATCAAACTAACCTCACAAACGCTGCAGCTGCATCGCGCAGCCTTGGCCTCTAGCACTTAAAGTTTCACTGCCCTATCGCTTGGCGTATCGCCTCGACACGCGCGCGGTTCACACCGAAATCTTTCCGCCCCAATCGGCTGGCGCTGCGCACATGGATCACACCAGCGGAGGTATCCAAGGCAAACTCTACATCGTCCGTGAACTTGAGCAATTGCGTGGTGCTTTGCGCATAGAGATAGCCCGGCTCTTGCTTGACGATGACCGTACGTGGCATGGCTTTGAGCGCATCGGCAATTTTGGCCATTTCTGCGCTGCCATCGCCGCTTGCTTTGAATGGCGCAATGGCGCTGTAGGCTTGTTGTGGATGATCAACCCACAAATCAGCTTGGCTGGTGATGGAATTCGGTGTACGCGAAGGGCGCTTGAGTTTGCCGTCTTTGTAGCCTAGATCCTGTGGCGCCTTGCCGCGCAGTAAGCCGAGTTGGCCTGCCACGAGCAATGCTAAGGCAACAATGGCGACGGCTAGAGCAAAGAGAATCAAGTAACGCATGCTGGGTCCTTTTGTTTGAATCAAATCTGCCAGCAGGTTGTAGCAGGTCTTTCTGGGAGGCTCAACCTAGAGATGCTTGGCGCTGTCTCGGCGATGACTTTGCCGCGCTTGAAGACTTTGAGGCGCGTGGCTCTGAGGCGCAGCGCCTCCACAGGGTCACGCGCTTGCAACAACACGAAATCTGCCTTGCCGCCTTTCTCAATGCCATAGCCTTTTAAGTGCATCAGCTTGGCAGGGTTGATCGTCACGGCATCAAAGCATTGGCGCATGGCGGATTGACTCGTCATCTGCGCCACATGCAAACCCATGCTCGCTACTTCCAGCATATCGCCCGACCCTAGGCTGTACCAAGGATCCATCACGCAGTCATGCCCAAAAGCCACGGTGAGCCCATGGGCCAATTGCTCAGGCACGCGCGTCATGCCGCGTCGCTTCGGATACGTGTCATGCCTGCCTTGCAGCGTGATGTTGATCAGCGGATTGGCCACCACGCCCACGCCGGCTTCGCGCATGAGCGGCAGAAGTTTGCTGACGTAATAGTTGTCCATGCTGTGCATTGACGTGAGATGCGAGCCGACGATGCGATTGTGCAGACCGAGGCGCTGCGCTTCATAAGCCAAAGTTTCCACATGACGCGAGAGCGGATCGTCCGATTCATCGCAATGCATATCCACCAAGAGCCCGCGCTCGACGGCGATTTCGCACAGCAGTCTGACGCTCAAAGCGCCATCTTGCATCGTCCGTTCAAAATGCGGAATGCCGCCCACCACATCCACGCCTTTGTCGAGTGCTCGTTTTAAATTGTCCAAAGCGCCGGGCGAGCGCAACACGCCATCTTGCGGAAACGCCACGAGCTGTAAATCAATATACGGTGCTACCCTTTTCTTTACTTCCAGCAGCGCGTCCACCGCCAGCAAGCGCGCATCACACACATCCACATGCGTGCGAATCGCCAGCAGCCCTTTGGCCGCCGCCCAATCGCAATATTTCAAAGCGCGATCAACCAAAGCTTCTTGCGTGAGCAGCGGTTTCAGCTCGCCCCACAGCGCAATGCCTTCGAGCAAAGTGCCACTTTGGTTGACGCGCGGCAGGCCGTAGGAAAGCGTCGCATCCATATGAAAATGCGCATCGACAAAAGGCGGCGATAGCAATTGACCTTGCGCATCCAGTGTCTCATGCGCATCAGCCTTCAAGCCCTGAGCCACCTCCACAATCTCTCCGCCCTCCACCGCGACCGAAATATTCGTGCGGCCATCAGGCAAGTTGGCATTCATGATGAGTAAATCGAGCATCAGCGCTCTCCTTTGAGATACGGCTTCATCAGCGCCTGCGGATACGCGGCTTTGCGTGCCACGATGATCAGCGCGATGATGCTCAGAATATACGGCAGCATCAGATAGATTTGATAGGGCAGCACAGCGCTGCCCGATTGCTGCAAGCGAAGTTGCAGTGCATCAAAAAAGGCAAAGAGCAGGGCGCCAAGCAGCGCCTTGCCCGGCCTCCAACTTGCAAACACGACGAGCGCCACGCAAATCCAGCCTCGGCCATTGACCATGTTGAAGAAGAAGGCGTTGAAAGCTGAGAGCGTGAGAAATGCGCCCGCCATGCCCATGAGCGCCGAGCCTGCCGCAATCGCTACCGTGCGCGTGGCTGCCACGGAAACGCCTTGGCTTTCAGCCGCGTGCGGATTCTCGCCCACCATGCGCAGGGCCAGGCCAGCAGGTGTGCGATACAGCGCGTACATCAAGAGTGGCACCAGCAGCAGCGCCATCAAGGTGGGGGGTGTTTGATCCGAGAGCACAGGAATCGGCAGCCAACTCATCTCTTGAAACGGCTCAATCGTCGGCGGTGTATTCACCTTCGGGAAGAGCACACGGTAGGCGTAATAACTCATAGAAGTTGCCAGCAGTGTGAGCCCCAGCCCTGCCACATGCTGCGAGAGCGCCAAACCCACCGTCAACAATGCATGCAACAGGCCGAGTGCTCCACCCACACCGGCCGCCACAGCCATCCCAGACCAAAGCGATGCACCTTGGTACACTGCCAGCCAACCCGCAAAAGCACCCGCCACCATGATGCCTTCAATACCGAGATTGAGCACACCCGCACGTTCACACAGCAACACACCCAGCGTACCCAAAATGAGTGGCGTGGCAATGCGCAGCACCGCGACCCAAAATTGCGGATTACTCAAAATGCCAAGGAGGTCACTGAAAAATTCCATCAACGCCACCTCAGGCGATATTGCGCGAGCATCACCGCTACCAGCATCGAAATAAGGGATGCCGCCACGATCACATCGGCGATATAGGTGGGCACGCCCACCGCGCGGCTCATGCTGTCCGCACCCACCAGCATGCCAGCTACGAAAATGCTGGCTGCCACCACACCCAACGGATATAAGCCCGCCAGCATGGCCACAACGATGCCGCTGTAACCATAGCCAGGGCTCATGTCAATCGTCACGTAGCTGGTGCGTCCCGCTACTTCAATGGCACCTGCCAGCCCCGCGAGCGCGCCTGAGAGCAGGGCTGTGAGCACCACTGTTCGCGTGACGGGTACACCTGCGAACGCAGCCGCGCGCGCATTCGCGCCCGTGGCGCGAATCTGAAAGCCGAGTACGGTGTAGCGCAGGATGATCCACATGATCACGGCAAGCGCGCAAGCGATCAGCAAACCCGAGTGCAAACGCGTTTGTGCAATCAATTTGGACAATTCCAACTCACTCACCAAGGCAATCGACTGTGGCCAGCCCATCGCCGTTGGGTCTTTCATCGCGCCATCGAGCAACGCGCCCACGCCGAGCAGCACGATGAAATTGAGCAGCAGTGTGGTTACCACCTCATCCACTTGCAGCCTGGCTTTGAGCAGTGCGGGCCCCAGCAACAGCAAGGCGCCCGCTGCTGAGCTGCCTAGCAGCATCAAGACGAGTAGCAGTGGCAGCGGAATGCCCAAGCTCTCATGCAAGCCTGCGCCATTGTGCATGCCGCCTATCAACACCGCCACTAGAGCACCCGCGTAGAGCTGGCCTTCCGCACCAATGTTGAAGAGCTTGGCGCGAAACGCCACGGCAGCAGCCAGGCCGGTGAGCACCAGAGGAGTTGCACGCGTGAGCGTCTCACTCCATGCAAACACAGAACCAAAACCGCCTTCAAAAATCGCGCCGTAGGTTTGCGCCACGGGCTGGCCTGCCCACATCACGAGCAAGCTGGCAACCAGCAATGTGAAGCCAATGGCCGCGAACGGTGCGCCAATTGTCCAAGCGGCGGATGTTTCCGAGCGGCGTTCAAGGCGCATAGTTGAGTGCCCCTAGCACTTGAATACTACTCATTTGATAGCAAACTACGCAGCCTTTATGCCGGCGAGTAGTCGCTCTCAGTAAAAAAATGGGCATCATGCGACTGCTTCCATATTGCCCGCCATGGCCATGCCAATCTGCTCGCGCGTCCAAGTCTGCGAGGTGCGCGCTGGGCTGAGGAAGCCCGAGTGAATCACGGCGATTTCGTCCGCCAACTCCAATATTTCATCCAAATCATCCGAAATCAAGAGTACCGCTGCACCAGCATCGCGTGCGACCCGCAATTGCTCATGCACGAAACTCACTGCGCCTACATCCAGCCCCCATGTGGGTTGATGGGCCACCACCAGAATGGGGGGTTGGCCATCGGGTCGCATGAGGGCTCGGCCGAGGATGAGTTTTTGCATATTGCCGCCAGACAGGCGTGCCGCAGCACCACTCGCCTCCTTGCCAGACACTTGGCCGCGCACATCAAAGCGCTCCACGATGCGCTGCGCCTGCGCGCGCGCCGCCCTCTCGCGCACGAAGCCCGCGCGATGAAACATGCTGCCCTTGAGTGCCAACTGCTCGCTAACCGCGTTTTCCCACAACGATAGATCGGCCAAAACGCCTGTGCCCTTGCGGTCTTCAGGAATACGCGCGACACCCGCTTGCACGAAGGCGGCAGCACTGGCTGTGAGTTGCTTGCCGGAGAGCCAAAGCTCGCCTGCTTGCACCGCGAGCTGCCCGCAGAGTACCTGCGCCAGTGCGAGTTGACCGTTGCCAGAAACGCCAGCAATCGCGGTGATTTGGCCTGAGAGCAACTTCAGGTTGCAGGATTTGATTTGCTCACGCTCATTCACCTGCGCGCTCACTTGACGCAACTCACAGGCGATCAAACCTGCTCGCCGTGCGCTTGTCGAAGGGTTCGCCGGCGCTTGGACACGCTCAGGGCGAGCAGAGATGTTTTCTTCTTGTGTATCAGTGCTTGTAGTGGGGCGGATGGTTCGTGTCACCTCGTGCCCCACCATCCAAAGCGCCAATTGTTGCTGTGTCGCTTCTTTTGCTTCAGACAGCGCCACCAACTTGCCTTGGCGCAGCACCGCCACGCGATCACTCACGCGCAGTACCTCGGCTAACTTGTGACTGATAAAAATAATGCTCATGCCCCGTGCGACCAGGGTATGCAGCATGGCAAACAGCGATTCGCTCTCCTGCGGTGTCAGCACCGCAGTCGGCTCATCCAAAATCAAAATTTTGGCACCCCGATACAGGGTCTTCAGAATTTCAACGCGCTGCTTTTGCCCAACGGAGAGGCTGCCCACCAGCGCATCAGGCTCAATTCTTAAACCAAACTGCTCACTGGCCGACAATAGATGAGCGCGGGCTGCTCCTCTTTGGGTGGCAAATGCCCAGAGGCTCTCCGTGCCGAGCATCACGTTGTCGAGCACCGATAAGTTGTCTGCCAAAGCGAAATGCTGATGCACGATCCCAATGCCAGCCTTCAAAGCCGCTTTGGGATCACCCGGTTTGAGCGGCAGACCGCCCACTTCAATGCTGCCACTGTCGGCGGTGTAGTGGCCAAAGAGAATTGAGACCAGTGTGCTCTTGCCAGCGCCGTTCTCACCAAGCAAGGCGAGGATTTCACCTTGCCGAACTTCTAGCGAAATGTCGTCATTCGCCACCAAGCTGCCAAAGCGCTTGGTGATGTTGCGAAATTGAAGCGTGTGAGTCAATTGAGAGAAGAAGACTTTTGAACGCAGAGGACGCAAAGGTTTCGCAGAAGACGCAGAAGAGAAAATACAAAAAACAGAAATAAACTTACTCCGGGCAGTTGGAGCCCGGGCTAAATTCCTTCTTCTTTTCTTTTTTGCTTCTTCTGCGAAACCTTCGCGCCTTCTGCGTTCAAAAAATGTCTCGCTGCGTTATTTGAAAGCTGCCTTGGGCTGCGAATCATCCACCTTCACCGTGAATTTACCCGCCAAGATCGCTTCCTGCTTCGCCTTCACCTTTGCCTTGATCTCAGCAGGTACTTTGCTCTCAAATGTGCCCAGCGGCGAGAG
>JBJTSL010000489.1:0-20238 GCA_046076625.1 Allobrachymonas sp. | reverse complement strand
CATCGTCACGGGCGCTGGCGGTGGGCTTGGGCGCTTGCATGCGCTGGCGTTGGCGGGGCGCGGGGCGAAGGTGTTGGTGAACGATTTGGGTGGGATGCTCGATGGCTCGGGCGGCTCTCCAGCGGCAGCGCAAAGGGTGGTGGATGAAATTGTGGCCGCTGGCGGGCAGGCTCTCGCTAATGGCGCTTCGGTCACTGATTTTTCTGCCGTACAGGAGATGGTGAAGCAAGCGGTGGATGCTTGGGGGCGCGTGGATGTTTTGGTGAACAACGCGGGGGTGCTGCGCGACAAATCCTTTGCCAAGATGGAGATGGAGGATTTCCGCTTTGTGGTGGATGTGCATTTGATGGGCGCAGCGCATTGCTCGAAGGCCGTATGGGCGCAGATGATGGCGCAGAAATATGGCCGTATCGTCATGACAACTTCGAGCACCGGGCTGTATGGCAATTTTGGACAGGCGAACTACGGCGCGGCAAAGCTTGCGCAAGTGGGCTTGATGCAGACGCTGGCAATTGAAGGCGCAAAGCATGGCATTCATGTGAACGCGCTGGCGCCCACAGCAACGACGCGGATGACGGAGGCACTGTTTCCTGAGGATGTGCGCGAAGCGTTTAAGCCTGAGGCGGTGGTGCCCGCGATGCTCGTTCTTGCACACGACAGCGCACCGACGCGCACCATTATCTGCGCGGGCGCGGGCGGCTTTGAGGCAGCGCACATCACGCTGACGCAAGGTATTCATTTGGGGCTTGGTGATGCTGTGCCTGAAGCTTTGGCGACACATTTGGCGCAAGCAACTGATCGCGCGGGCAGCACCGTGCCAGGCAGTGGCGCAGAGCAAGGTGCGAACGAGATGCGCTTGGCGCGTGGACAATAAGCCTTTCACAGCGGGAAATAAAACATGCAACTCACAGCTTCGGCTTTCAAGGCTTACGACATTCGCGGCATCGTGCCTGCGGCATTGAACGAAGCTTTTGCGCTCGGACTTGGCCGCGCGTTTGGCACGTTGGCCTTGCGCGAAGGGCAAACGACTGTGGCCGTTGGCCGCGATGGCCGCTTGAGCGGGCCTGCGCTTTCCAGCGCCCTCGTGCGCGGGCTGCAAGAAGCGGGCGTGCAAGTGATTAACGTAGGCATGGTGACCACGCCGCTCCTCTATTTCGCAGCCAATACGCTGTGCGAAAGCGGCATTCAAGTCACCGGCAGCCACAACCCGAAGGATTACAACGGCTTCAAAATGGTGATGGGTGGCCGCGCGATTTATGGCGACGAGATTCAGGCGCTGCGGCAGATCATGGAAAGCGAAAGCTGGACGTTAAAGGCCGGTGGCAGTGTGCGCAATGTGAACGTCGAAGCGCCGTATCGCGACCGGATTGCCAACGACATCAAACTCAAGCGCCCGATGAGAATCGTGGTCGATAGCGGCAATGGCATTGCGGGCGCGACTGCGCCAGAGATTTTCCGCAAGATCGGTTGCGAAGTGATTGAACTCTTCAGCGAAGTCGATGGCAATTTCCCGAACCATCATCCTGACCCGAGTAAGCCAGAAAATCTTCAAGACCTAATCCGCGCCTTAAAAGAAACCGATACCGAGCTGGGCTTCGCCTTTGATGGCGATGGCGATCGCTTGGGCGTGGTCACCAAAGATGGCCAAGTGATTTACCCAGATCGCCAGATGATGCTGTTTGCGCAAGACGTGCTCTCGCGTGTGCCGGGCAGCACCATCATGTTTGATGTGAAATGCTCGCAGCGCCTTGCTCCTGCCATCGAAGCCGCAGGTGGCATCGCCGAGATGTACAAAACCGGCCATTCGCTCATCAAAGCCCGCATGAAGCAAAACGGCTCGCCCTTGGGCGGTGAGATGAGCGGGCATATTTTCTTCAAAGAGCGCTGGTTTGGTTTCGACGATGGCACCTATGCGGGCTGCCGTTTGCTGGAGATTTTGAGCGCTTCGCCAGATGCCAACCAAGTGCTCAACGGCTTACCCACCAGTTTCTCAACGCCTGAGCTGAACGTGCCTTGCCTAGAGGGCGAGCCTCACCGCGTGGTGGCGCAACTTCAATCACAAGCCAAATTTGAAGCACCCGCCAAAGTGAACACGATTGACGGCCTGCGTGTCGATTGGCCGGACGGCTTTGGCCTCATTCGCGCCTCGAACACCACGCCTGTGCTCGTGCTGCGCTTTGAGGGTCACACCGAGCAAGCATTGCACCGCATCGAGCATGACATGATGGCATTGCTAAAAACCGCCAAGCCCGATGCGCAGATTCAAGCGGCTGCGCATTGAATAGAAAACGCGCTTCCGTGCAAAAACTTACGCTTTGCATGTATCGGCTGATCACTTGGGCGTTGGTACCGCTGGTGCGTGCGCGCTTGAAACGCCGAGCCGCGAAAGAGCCGTTGTATGGCCAATGGATGGACGAACGATTTGGCCGCTACACGCAGCCCGCTGCTTCCGGTTGGGTTTGGGTGCATGCGGTGTCACTGGGCGAAACACGCGCGGCCGCGATTTTGCTGCATGAATTGCGTGCGCAAATCCCTGGCATGAAACTCCTGCTCACACATGGCACGGCCACAGGCCGCGCAGAGGGCGAAAAGCTACTGCAAGCAGGCGATGTGCAAGTCTGGCAGCCTTGGGACCATGCTTCGTCCACGCGTGCTTTCTTCCGGCATTTCAAGCCGCGCATGGGCATCGTGATGGAAACCGAAGTGTGGCCGCAGCTATGCCAGGCTGCGCAAGAAGCAGGTGTGCCGCTGGTCCTGGCCAATGCGCGGCTCAATGATGTATCTGCGGCCAAGGCGCAGCGCTTGGCCTGGCTCTCCCGACCCGCATTTGCCAGCTTTGCACAAGTGCTGGCGCAAACGCAGGACGATGCTGCGCGGTTGCAAGCTGTGGGTGCGCAACGCGTGCAGGTCATGGGAAATCTCAAGTTTGATGTCTCTTTGGAGGCTAGCGCACTTGCGCAAGGCCAAGCGCTCAAAGCAGCCAGCGGTTCGATGCCAGTGATTCTGTTGGCCAGCAGCCGGGAGGGCGAAGAAGCACAGTTCTTAGAGCAAATTCGGCAGTACGCCGGCATAAAATCTACGCAAAATGCTACTGATTTAATAGCAACTTCAAAGCCACGCCAGATTCAATGGATGATCGTGCCGCGCCATCCGCAACGCTTTGATGAGGTGCAGCGCCTGTGTGAGCAGGCCGGTTTCAGCGTCTCGCGGCGTAGCAGTTGGCTGGGCGACCCGATGGCAGCAGATGTGTGGTTGGGCGATAGCATGGGCGAGATGCCGATGTATTTCGCCTTGGCCGACCTTGCCTTGCTAGGCGGCAGCTTTGCGCCGCTCGGCGGGCAAAACTTGATCGAGGCCATTGCTGCGGGTTGCCCGGTGGTGATGGGGCCGCATACCTTTAATTTTGCCGAGGCCTGCGAGACAGCCCAGCAAATGGGCGCTGCGTTGCGTTGCGCCAATATGGCAAGCGCCGTGCAAACGGTTCTTCACACTGCACAGTCTGAATCGGTGATGCTATCGCTGAAACAGCAAGGCCAGCAGTGGCTGGCACAATCGCGCGGCGCGGCAGCACGCATGGCGCGAGCGATTGCTCAGATGCCTTAAGTGCGCCTCCAAAATTCGCGGTGCAGAGCCGCAATGTCTTCTTCCATTTCGGGCACAGGCCCAAGCACTTCGATTGCCTTTTGGCCGCGGGAGAACACTTCTCGGCACGGAAGATTGAGCGTGGGGTTGTCGCCGTGGTTGCCCGTGAAGGAGAGCAAGCAATCTTCCGTCATGCCATAGACCACGCGGCCAATGTGGGCCCAATACTGCGTGCCAGCGCACATGGCGCAGGGTTCGACCGTGGTGACCAAGGAGCAGCCCCACAAGTAGTCAGCGCTGTATTTTTCTGAGGCGGCGCGAGCCAACGTGGCTTCGGCGTGGTGCACGGTGTTGATATTGCCTTGCCTCATCAACACCGTCTCGCCATCGGGTGCAATCAGCACCGCTCCAAACGGATGATGCCCTTGCTGCATAGCCTGCTGCGCAACCTCGTTGGCTTGGCGCAGCGCGGCAATCGCTTGGCTGGGGGTCATGGCAGGTGTCAGTGATTCTGCGAACCACGATGGGCCCAAGCCGTGGTGTTTTTCTCGATGTAGGAGAAGAATTCATACATTGCCATGGCCATGGCACTGATCAACACCAACCCCGCAAAGGCCAGCGGCAGGCGCTGCTGGCTGCCAGCCGTCTGCATCAGTGAGCCGATGCCCGAATCACCCGCCGTCATCTCTGCGAGGACTGTGCCCACGAAAGCCAATGTGATCGCCACTTTGAGCGAACCATAAAAGTAGGGCATGCAGCGCGGCAGACCAATCTTGGTGAGAATGTCCCAGCGCTTGGCCCCCAACACGCGCAGCACGTCTTCCAGCTCGGGCTCCAGTGTGGCCAAGCCTGTGGCAATGTTGACCGTGATGGGAAAGAAGCTGATCAGAAAGGCCGTGAGAATGCCCGGCCCTATGCCAATGCCAAACCACACCACCAGAATCGGCACGATCGCGGCCTTGGGCACGGCATTGAAGCCCACCATCAACGGATAGAAGGCCGCATAGGCCATGCGCGATGAGCCCACGATAAAACCCAGCAGCACGCCAACCACAATGGCAATGCCAAAGCCCACCATCGTGACCCAAAAGGTTTGCCAAGCGGCCTTAAGCAAAGGCTCCTTGAATTGCACAAATTCCTTGGCAATTTGTGAGGGGCTGGGGAAGATGAATTCAGCGATATTGAAAGCGCGAACCACCGCTTCCCACAGCAGCAGCAAAATCACCAATACTGCCAGTGGTGCAAAGCGTTCAAAATTTTTATTCATGATGCGTGGGTCTTTCTGGCCACGGATCGCGCCAATTTGGCTGCGCAGCTCATGCACGATTTCCGTGAATTTCGGGGTGTAGGTGACTTCCAGATCACGCGGGCGCGGCAAATCGATTTCTCTGCGTGCAATGAAGCGCCCCGGGCTTTTGCTCATGGTGTACACCGTGTCGGCCAAAAACACGCTTTCGCGCAGATCGTGCGTGACCAGGATCACATTGAATTTTTGCGCGGCATGCAAATCGCGCAGGGCGCACCATAACTCCTCGCGCGTGAATGCGTCGAGTGCGCCAAAGGGCTCATCCAGCAAAAGCATTTTGGGTTCATGGATCAAGGCACGGCAAATTGAGGCACGCTGCTGCATGCCTCCGGAGAGTTGCCAAGGGAATTTTTTCTCGTAGCCCCCCAAGCCCACCGACTGCAGCAGTTTGGAGGCGCGCTCTTCATATTCAGCGCGCTTGGAACTGAAATTGCTGCGATAAGGCTCCACGATTTCAAGCGGCAGCAGCACATTGTCAATCGTTGTGCGCCAAGGCAGAAGCGAGGGCGCTTGAAAAGCCATACCAGAGATTTTGAGTGGCCCCGTCACGGGCGCATTGTCCACATGAATCGTGCCCTTGCTGGGCATTTTCAAACCCGTCGTGAGCTTCATGAAGGTGGATTTGCCGCAGCCCGACGGGCCCACGATAGCGATGAACTCGCCTTGGCCCACTTGCAGCGAAATGTCTTCCACCGCGTACTGCCCTTGGGCCAGCAACTCATCGTTGTAGGCGAGCCAGACGTTCTGGAAATCGACAAATGGGCGGGCGGTACTGGGTGATGTCATTTTGAAGCGAAATCCATGGTTAGCCGGCGTATTGATTGCGCGAACTGCTCTCTATTGAATAGCAAAAAACCAGAAGGATTTGAACTCTTCTGGTCTTGCCGAGAATATGTGGGCCCGCTTACTTCTTCACAGGGGGCAACACATTGAGCTCGGCCTTGGTGGGCAGGAAGCTGCCATTCCACACATCATCGACCTTGACGCGGTTCTTGGTGTTGAACGAATCAGAGACTTGGCTGGCCATCAGTGCCATGCGGCCCGGATTAATCTGCCCGAAACCCTCGGCCCGTGCGTCGGGGCTGTTGATCACGGAATCAATGGCCATGCGCAGGCGACGCTCTTCGAGGTCGGTATTGATGATGCCATCGCGGTTTTTCACATACTGAATGGCCACATCGGGCTTGGCCATCACATCTTTTGCGCCCTTGGTGAAGGCTTGCAGGAAGGCTTGCACGGCAGCAGGGTTTTCCTTGATCAGCTTGGGGCTGGCCACGATCGCATTGCCATACAGCTTCACGCCGTAGCTGGAATAAGGCAGGACCACAATGTCTTCAGTTTTCACATTGCGTGCTTCCAAGTTAAGCAGCGAGGTGAAGGAAAAGCCGGTAATTGCATCCACATCTCCGCGTGCCAGCATGGTCTCACGCAGCGGTGGGTCCATCGTGACCCAAGTCACGGCACCCACGTTGTTGGCTTTCTGGAAGATCGGGAAAGCACGGCGGCCGGCGTCAAACACGGGCGCGCCGAGTTTTTTACCCACCAGATCAGCGGGCTTGGTGATACCGTTTTTCTTGAGCGTCAGCACCGCAGCGGGCGTATTGTTGTACACCATCATCACGGCTACGGGCTTATTGGGCGCATCGGGGTTGTTGGCATGGAACTCCATCAGCGCGGCCATGTCGGCAAAACCCATATCATAGGTGCCCGAGGCAATGCGCTGCACAGTAGCGCCCGAGCCCGTACCGGCATCCAGAGTGACATCGAGCTTGGCATCTTTGAAGTAGCCTTTGGCGATCGGCGAAAGGAACAAGGCCGCTGGGCCTTCAAAACGCCAGTCGAGCTGGAACTTGATGGGCGTGTTGGCTTGGGCGAAAGCTGTACCGGCCAACAGGCTGGCGGCGGCTAGGCTCGTGGCAGCCAATGTTTTGAGGGTCGAACGCTTGTTCATAAAGACTCCAGAAGGAAAATAACAAAAACAATTTCAAATGCTTGGCAAGTCCAAGCGATGACTTGCTTGGTGCAAAAACAATGCCGCATCCAGCAGGCTGTTTTTACACACAAGATGCACAAGACTTGTGCGGATTGTATACAGTCCTGGGCTTAAAACAGTGCGCAATAACCCTGAAGCGAACCAAATTGGGATGTGCGTTCGTTTCCGGGGACAAGCTCAGGCCAACAGCTGGTGCAAGCTTCGTGCGATGACTTGGGTGGCGTGGCGCAAATCTTCCAGATTCAGGCGCTCATCGGCGCGTTTGGCATTCGATTCGAGCACGGTGCGTGGCCCAGCGCCATAGATGACGCCCGGAATACCATGCTGGCCGTAAATACGCACATCGGTGTACAGCGGAGTGCCCAAGGCCGCAATCGGCTCGCCCAGCACAGCCCTGCCATGCGTTTGAATCGCCTGCACCAGCGGCGCATTGCCGGGCAAGGGTTTCATGGCCTCGGCCAGCAAGATGCGTTTGACCGCCACGCCAATTGCGCCCGAGCCGCGCGGCGGTTGGTAGCTTTTGGCCGCCTGCTCAATGGTTTGCCGGATGCTGGCTTCAACCTGTGCCGAATCTTCCTCGGGAATCATGCGGCGATCCAACTTGAACACCACCTTACCCGGCACTACATTGGTGTTGGTACCGCCTTCAATCATACCGATATTAAGATAAGGATGCGTGATGCCTTCGACCTGAGACGTGATCTTTTTGTAGTCTGCGTTCAGCGCGTATAAAGCACTCATGATGTGGTTTGCGCCTTGCAACGCATCACAGGATGAATCGGGGATTGCTGCATGGCTCATTTCGCCCTGAACGGTCACTTCCATCTGCAAGCAGCCGTTGTGCGCGACGACGACCTGATAGCTGAAGCCGGCGGCGATCATCAGGTCGGGCTTAGTGAGGCCTTTTTGCAGCAACCAAAGTGGCCCAAGCTCGCCGCCAAATTCTTCGTCATATGTGAAATGCAATTCCACGCTGCCTTGGCTGGGCTTGGCGACAGCCTCCAACGCACGCAGCGCAAAGGTGAAGGTGGAAAAATCGCATTTGCTAACAGCGGCTGCGCGGCCATAGATGAAGCCATCTTTCACGATGCCGCCATACGGATCCACACTCCAGCCTTCGCCGGGTGGCACGACATCGCCGTGGGCGTTCAGTGCAATGGTCTTTCCCCCAGCGCCGAATTTTCTGCGCACGATCAGATTGGTGATGCTTTGCAAGCCCGCTGCGGCCACGGCTGCTTGTGGCGGGCTGTGCTGCTCGGCTTCATAGCCAAAGTCCTTGAGCAACTGAGCCGTGCGCAATGCATGCGGCGTGTTGTTGCCAGGCGGTGTGTCGGTGGGCACTTGGATCAGGGCTTGCAGAAATTTGACTTGTTCGTCAAAGTGCTGGTCGATCCAAGAGTCGAGTTGTTGGTCAGGGGTCATGAGGTTTTGGCCAGATCGAGAAGTAAATGCATGAAGGCTTCAGAGGCCAACTGCATGTCGTCATTGGTGGTGGATTCCAGCGGGTTGTGACTGATGCCGGAGTTTTCGCCGCGCACAAAGAGCATCGCCTGAGGCATGATCTCGTGTAGCTTCATCGCATCATGCCCCGCGCCGCTTGGCATGTGGAAAACCGGCAGACCCGTGGCTTGCACGGCCTTTTCCCAGCGCAGTTGCCAATCGGGCGCAGAAGGCGCGGCGCTGGCACGCATGGTTTCTTCCACCTTGCTCGTGAGCCCGCGCCGCGCGCAGATCTCGCCGAGCTTTTGCACCACATCCATGCTGAGGGCACTGCGCTGCGCATCATTCGGCGCACGCAAATCGAGGCTGAATGTGCAGCGGCCTGGCACCACATTGATCGAACCACCGGGCACTTGTAGCATACCCACCGTACCCACGCTGCCCACATCTTGAGCCGCACGCTGCTCCACAAACAAGATCAACTCCGCCACTGCCGCCGCCGCATCCTTGCGTCGATCCATGGGCGTGGTGCCAGCATGGCTGGCTTGGCCGGTGATTTCGCACAGGTAGCGCACACTGCCATTGATGGACGTGACCACACCCAGCGGCAGATTCTTTTCATTCAGTACCGGGCCTTGCTCGATATGCACTTCCACAAAGCCCAGATACTTCTCAGGATCGCGCTTCAACTTTGCTATCGATTCAGTAGCACTCTGCGCAGACTCCATGAAGGCGAACAGTTCAGTTCGCATCAAAATACCGTCTGAGTCAGCTTGATCAAGCCAAGCCGGGTTGAATTGCCCCGTGAGCGCGCCCGAGGCTAGGAAGGTGGCCTTGTAGCGTTGGCCTTCTTCTTCCGCGAAAGCCACCACTTCCATGCCAAACGGCAACCGCATGCCTTTGCTGGCAAGCTGTTTGACACACATCATCGGCACAAAAATACCCAGCCGCCCATCGTATTTGCCGCCATTGCGCACGGTGTCGTAATGACTGCCTGTGAGCAATGATTTTGAGGGCAGTTTCGGCTCTTCCCCGGCATGGATTGTGCGCAGAATGCTATCACTTTCGTAGCGTCCTACGACATTGCCCAGCACATCAATGTGCACAGAATCAAAGCCGCAGTCGCGCATGCGTTGCGCGATCTCGTCCGCGCAGGCACGGTGCGCTTCGGTCTTGTAGGTCACGGTGAGTTGACTGTTCTCTTTGTAACCGGGGTCACTGTGTTGCGAGAGGCTTTCATGCCAATCCCAGAGTTCGTTACCCAAATCCGGCTGCACGCCAAATTTGTCATTGAGCCGGATTTCTGCAATGCGATGAATATTGCGCAGGCACTCTTGCAGCTCAAAATCGGGATGGCCATTCAAGCGACGCTCAAATGTGGCAATGATTTGCTGGCGAGAAAGCCCCGCGCCGCGAGGCCCGCGCACCGCGAGAATGAAAGGCCAGCCGAATTTTTTGTTGTAGTCCGCATTCAGCGTTTGCAGCTTGTCAAACTCTTCGGCGCTGCAATGTGTCAGGCCCGAGAGACTTTGCTCATTCGTCGATTCTTCCGTGAGCGATTTCGCCACCATCGCCTTACCCGCAAGCTCCGGGTGGGCACGAACCAGGCTCAGTTGTTCTTCTCGCGTGGCGCGAGATACCACACCCGCACAAGCATATTTGCACGCTGCAAGCGACGAAAACGGGCGCTGGGCCAAAGCGCGCTGCACGATCCACGGCGAGTGCTCATACAAGCCATGGAGCATCGCCAAAGCATCTGCAACGCTTGCTTGGTTGAGTTGTTGCAAGTTCATCATGCTGTTGTCACCGGATGCGTTGCCTTCCAATGCCGCGCAATCTCTTGCCGTGTGCACACCCACACTTTGTCAAACTGCGCGATGTGATCCATAAAGCGCTGTAGCGCCGTGATGCGCCCTGGCCTGCCCAGCAAGCGGCAATGCATACCAATACTCATCATTTTCGGGCGGTTCAAACCTGCTGCATCGCCTTCCGCATACAACGCATCAAAGCTGTCTTTCATGTACTGGAAAAACGGATCGGCATGCGAATAGCCTTGGGGCAAGGCAAAGCGCATGTCGTTGCAGTCTAGCGTGTAGGGCACGATGAGTTGGTGCGCTTCAGTGCCATCGGTCTTGCGCAGCTTCATCCAAAACGGCAGGTCATCGCCGTAGTAGTCGCTCGCGTATTCAAGCCCTTGGTCGGCGACCAGCTTCAAGGTGTTTGGGCTGTCGCGCCCGGTGTACCAGCCGCTGGCTGTGATGCCGAGCGACTTGAAAATCGCCAGAGCTTCTTGCATGTGCGCACGCTCGACCTCTTCTGGCAGGTTTTGATAGTGAATCCACTTGAGGCCGTGGCATGCAATCTCATGCCCCGACTCTTTGAAAGCGGAGGTCACCTCCGGGCAACGCTGCAAAGCTGACGCAACGCCAAACACCGTAAGCGGCAATTTGCGGGTTTCAAATTCGCGCAGGATGCGCCATACGCCCGCGCGGGAACCATATTCGTAAATCCCATCCATGCTCATGTGCCGAGCGGGAAAACTCGCCGGATTGAACATCTCCGAGAGAAAGGTCTCGCTGCCCGCGTCACCATGCAGCACATGGTTTTCGCCGCCCTCTTCAAAATTCAGCACGAATTGCACGGCGATACGTGCGCGACCCGGCCATTGCGCATGCGGCACATGGCGGCCGTAGCCCGCGAGGTCGCGTGGGTAGGTGCGGGTGCTGTCATACGCCATCACAGCCCCGCAAAGTTAGACAGGGCTTGGCTCGCATCGTTGCCGGGCCGTTGTTTCTCAGTTTGCAAATTGGAGAACACATGGCTCAAATGCGCGTCCATCAAGGCCACCGCACTTTGCGCGTCGCCGCGCGCCAGTGCTTCCACAATTTGCACATGCTCGTGGTTCGACTCGGTGGCCGCATGCGTACTTTGGTACATGAGCGTCACCAGTGCGCAGCGCGAAATCAAATCACTGAGCAATTGCGCGAGCACGGCATTGCCCATGAGTTCAGCCATGCGCACATGAAAATCGCCCAGCAATTCAATGCGGCCCGGCGCATCGTCATTGGCAATGGACTTCTGCTCTTGCTTCACATGCTCGCGCAAGGCTTTGATCTGCGCTGGCGTGGATTGCTCCGCGAAATGCCGCGTCATTTGTGCTTCCAGCATCCGGCGCACCTCAAACACCTGCGCTGCCTCTTCAATCGAGGGCGCAGCCACGAATGCGCCGCGCGCTGGCTCCATCTCCACCAGCCGCTGGTTTTCAAGTTGATAGAGCGCTTGGCGCACCAAAGTGCGAGACACCCCAAAATGATCCGCCAGCTTTTGCTCTACCAGTTTGGCGCCGGGCGCCAGCCGATGCTCCACAATCGCACGGGTGAGCGCTTGCACGATATGCTGCGTGCTGGACAGTTGGATGGTGGTATTTCCCTGTGTCATCACAGAAATTGTATACACTATTTGCAGCAGGCCTTAAGGAGACTTCATGGGTTTATCCACACATGTTCTTGACACGATGCATGGCTGTCCGGCGGCTGGCATGGCCGTGGCGCTCTATACGCAGCAGGGCAGTGCGTTTGAATTGGTCAAACGCTTTGCTTTGAACGCCGATGGCCGCAACCCCGATGGCCTGCTATACGACAACGCTTCGCTGCGCGTGGGTCACTATCGCTTAAGTTTTGATGTCGCAGCGTATTTCAAAAGCAAAGGCGTGGCACTGCCAGAGCCCACATTTTTGAATACCGTTCAGCTTGATTTCGGTATTGCACATGCGGATCAGCATTACCATGTGCCTTTGCTGTGCAGCCCTTGGAGTTATTCGACGTATCGGGGCAGTTGAGTACAGTGGGCTGATTTTTCATGGAACTGTCACGGGTTCATGCAAATATCAGCAGTTTGAAGCCTGTTTTAGAGAGAGATTTCAATGCCAAATCGCCGCCAAGCCGTCATTCAATCTGCGTTGACCGCTACTAGTTTTATAGCGTCTTGCAGTATCGCCCGTGCCCAAAGCAACGTGACGCGACTGATCGTGCCCTTCGCTCCTGGCGCGGGCACGGATGCCGTGGGCCGTTTGGTGGCGCAAAAACTCAGTGAGGTGCTGGGCAGCCCGGTGGTGGTGGACAACCGGGCGGGCGCGGGCGGTGCAATTGGCACCAAATTCGTGGCAGACAGCGCACCTGACGGCCAAACACTGCTGTTGGCCGCAGCGCCCTTCACCACCCTGCCGGCTGCGTTGCCAACGGCCGGCTACGACCCGATTCGCCAATTCGCTCCCGTGGGCCTGATCGCCAGCGGCCCACTCGTGTGGGCGATCAACAAGGATATGCAAGCTGGCAATTTGCGTGAATTCGTGCAACTGGCCAAAACCAAGCCCGGCTTCTACAACTACGGCAGCGCAGGCGCAGGCGGTATCAACCATTTGGTGCTGGAAATGCTGAAGAACCGCGCCGGCATCTTCGTCACGCACATACCTTACCGTGGCATTGCCCCGGCCACGATGGACATGATTGGCGGGCAGATTCATATGGTCACTGGCACGGTGCCAGCACTGATCCCCTTCATCAAAGATGGTCGAGTGAAGGCTTTGGCCGTCACCGCCAGCCGCCGATCCAGCGCACTGCCCGATGTGCCGAGCATGGCCGAGAGCGGCTTTGCGGGTTTCGATGTGCTCAACTATTTCGGCCTCATGGCACCCAAGGCCACACCTGCCGCGACCATCGAACGCGTGCACGCCGCTCTGGGCAAAGTGCTGCAAATGAGTGATGTGCGCTCACGCTTGGGTAACGATGCGCTTGAGATCGCCACCCCAGCCAACGGCTCGCCCACTGCCTTGGCCAGCTTCTTAGAAAAGGATTTTTCTGGCTGGCGGCAAGTGGTTGTAGCGCAAAATTTGAAGATTGATGCCGCGTAAATCCTGAGCGGAGCTAGATGAGGCTGGATAATCCAGCCTTCATGACAGAGTTTGATTCCTTGCTCGCACTGCCCGAGGATTTGCCCCGCATCCATGCCTTGACTGCGCATGATCGCATCGCGCCCTGCCTGCAGATCGTTGAGCAATTGCGCCAAGCGCGGCAAGCACACCCGGAGTTTGCGCAGCGCACAACCCTGCTCAAACGCTGGCAAGCCCAGCGCTTTACCCGGACCTATGCCGATGTGTTGCAAGACCCGAGCATGGGGCCGGCTGCGAAGTTTTTCCTGACCGAGCTTTACAGCGACAAGGAGTATTCCGAGCGCGATGCCCAGTTCGCCCGCATCGCCGGCACGCTCGAGCGCATGTTCCCTCAGGCCGTCGTGCACACCGCGACCTTTCTCGCGCAATTGCATGCCTTGTCTGAAACGCTGGACGCCAACATGGCTCGGGTGTGGATGCACCATGCGCAGCACCTGCCGCAAACCTTGGATGAGGTCGCCTATCGCCAGCTCTGGCAGGCGCTCATGCAGGTGGAAGGTTATGCGCAGGGGCGGGAAGCTCAAATTCAAGCCGCTCAAGAGCTGGGGCAACAATTGCAGCGCCACACACGCCTGCCCGGCCTTCGGCTTATGTTGCGCATGATGCGCGCGCCCGCCTCGGCAGCGGGCTTGCATCAGTTGCAGCAATTTCTGGAATGTGGTTTTGATACGTTTGCGCAACTGGGCAAGGCGGGCCAAGTTGCACCCTTCTTGCAGATCATCCAAAGCCGCGAACAGGATTGGTTGGTTCGAATGAACAAGGTTTGAGCGCAGGCCACAAACCCACGACCGTCAACCCCCTGAAAGTCTGCTTTGCGACACTTTGACGCGGGCTAGAATGTTCGATAAATCGCGTATTTTTTGGAGACACCATGCAAGACACCGCTCGCCCTTGGCTCGCCAGCTATCCCCCTGAAGTTCCTCAGGCCATCAACCCCGAGCAATACCATTCGCTGGCGCAGTTGCTGGAAGAAAGCTTCAAGAAGCATGCGACCAACCCGTTTTCCGTGAGCTTTGATTGTTGGATGAGCTATCGCAAGCTCGATGATCTGTCCTCAGCATTCGGCGCGTGGTTGCAAAGCCAAGGCTTGGAGCCAGGTTCTCGAGTAGCCATCATGCTGCCGAATATTCCTCAGTTCCCCGTCACGATGTCGGGAGTCCTGCGCGCGGGCTACACCTGCGTGAACGTGAACCCGTTGTACACGCCGCGCGAGCTGGAGCACCAGCTCAAAGACTCTGGCGCGACCACAATTGTGATTTTGGAAAATTTTTGCAAAACCTTGGAAGAGGTGATCGACAAAACGCAGATCAAGCACGTGGTGATTGCCTCTATGGGCGATTTGCTGGGTTTTTGGTACGGCAGCTGGCTCACCTTTGCTGTGAGACATTTGGCGAAGATGGTACCGGCTTACAAACTGCCTTTGGCCGGTGGTTTGCAAGTCACCGCCTTCAACCGCGCGATTGCCGATGGCACGCGCCTGTCGATGAAGCCGTCGCAAGCCAATTTGGATTCGATTGCCTTCCTGCAATACACGGGCGGCACGACTGGCCTTTCCAAGGGCGCAGTGCTCACGCACCGCAATATCATTGCCGCAATCTTGCAGGCTGAGGCTTGGTTCTCCCCCGCCCTCAAAACCGTCGGCGATGTCAGCAAGATCAACAGTATTGCCGCGCTGCCGCTGTATCACATCTTCGCGCTCACTTTGAGCTTACTGGCCATTCGCGGCGGCTCGCACATGACACTGATCGCCAATCCGCGCGATTTCGGTAAGTTCATTGATGTGCTGAAAAAACGTCCGTTCCACATGCTGCCTGCGGTGAACACCTTGTTCAATGCCCTGCTTCAGCATCCTCAGTTCAAGACGGTCGATTGGAGCAATTTGCGCGTCTCCCAAGCCGGCGGCATGGCTGCTTCGGAAGGCACGGCCAAGCACTGGCAGCAAGCCACCGGCTGCGCCATGGTTGAAGGCTGGGGCATGAGCGAGACCTGCGCCATTGGCACCAATAACCCTGTCACCAACAAAGAGTTCAGCGGCACGATTGGCCTGCCCTTGCCCAGCATTGACATTGCCATCAAAGACGATGAGGGCAATAGCCTGCCGATTGGCGCTTCGGGCGAGATTTGCATCAAAGGCCCGAACGTGATGGTGGGCTACTACAACCAGCCTGAGGAAAACAAAAAGGCATTCACGCATGATGGCTACATGCGCACCTGCGACATTGGCATCATGGACGAGCGCGGCTACACAAAGATCGTAGACCGCAAGAAAGACATGATTATCGTCAGCGGCTTCAATGTCTTCCCCAATGAGTTGGAAAACGTGATTTCCCTATGCCCCGGCGTGGTCGAATGCGCAGCAGTGGGCGTGGCAGATGCCAAACAGGGCGAGGCGATCAAGGTGTTTGTGGTGAAAAATGATCCCTCCCTCACTGAGGAGCAGGTCATGAGCTTCTGCCGCAAGGAGCTCACGGGCTACAAGATTCCGAAATACATTGAGTTCCGCGATGATTTGCCCAAGACCAACGTGGGCAAGATTTTGCGGCGCGAGTTAAGAAGCAAATAAGCTGCTCATTTCGGCGCGGCAGGTGGGTGCGCGATCCTGTCGCTGCCCAGCATCGTGACCTGCCGCTCCTGTGCCATCAGCTCCTCCAGTTGCTGCCGCCCCGCTTTGGCCATACTCACCAAGCGCTCTTCGTCCTTGTGATGGGGCCATGTAGCTTCAATTTGCGCGAGGTTATGGGTGCGGAATCGCTGCGTGGTGCTTAGGGCCTCTTGCTCAGTTTCTCCGAGCGCCTGCAAAGCATCTTGCGCCGAGAGCAAGGCGGATTCGAACGTTTCTCGCTGGATCGCTGTCACGCCCAGCGCGCGCAACTCATAAAAATGCTGCACATTGCGCGCGCGCACCACAAGCTGCAAACTTGGGAAATGCTCTTTGCACAGGCGCACGATCTCCAAACTCTGCTGCACATCGTCCACCGCCACCACGAGCAATTTCGCTTGTCCAGCGCCCGCTGTGCGCAGCAAATCCAGTCGCGTGGCATCGCCATAAAACGCGCGATAGCCGAAGCGCATGAGGCCTTGCACTTGCTCTGCATCGAGATCAAGTACCGTCGCTTGATACCCCGCCGCCGAAAGCACGCGCACCACAATCTGCCCAAACCGTCCCACGCCCGCCACGATCACGGCGGCGTTTTGTTGCTCCGATATCTCCGGTACATCAGGCTTACCGCAGTTGGCAAAGCGCGGCATTAAGAGTTTGTCGATCAATACCAAAATCAAAGGCGAGAGCAACATCGAAAGCGCCACAGCGCCTACCAGCAGCGAACCGGTTTTCGCGTCCAAAATCTTCAAGCCCACCGCTTGCTGAAACACCACAAAGGCGAATTCCCCGCCTTGCGCCAGCATCAACACGAACAACGGCCTCTCTTGAAACGGCAAGCCCATGAGTTTCGCCATGGCATAAATCATCACGGCTTTGAACGCCATGAACGCCAACACCAAAAGCGCAATCAACATTGGAGAATCTTTGAGTACACCAAAGTCAATGCTCATGCCCACCGCCATGAAGAACAGACCGAGCAGCAAACCTTTGAACGGTTCAATATCTGTCTCCAATTCGCGCCGGTATTCGCTCTCCGCTAGCAGCACGCCAGCCAGAAAAGCGCCCAGCGCCATCGAAAGCCCCACGAATTGCATCAGCGCCGCAATCGCCACCACCAGCAGCAAAGAAGCGGCCGTAAAAATCTCCGGCGTTTTGCTGCCTGCGATCCAACGCAATGCATGGCGCAGCAGCAAGCGCCCGCCCACGATGATGACCACAATCACGCCAATCGCTTTACCAGCTTCAAGCCAAGCGTTGCCAGACGCATGGCCCGAGCCTACTGCAAGCAGCGGCAGCAGCGCCAAAATCGGAATCGCCGCCACATCTTGGAACAGCAAAATCGAAAATGCCGACTGCCCGCCCGTCGTCGGCAATTGATTGCGCTCCCCTAGCACTTGCAAGGCAATCGCGGTGGAAGATAGGGCCAAGCCCAAGGCGGACACCAAAGCCACCTGCCATGTCATTTTTAAGCCAAACAAGCCATTGCCCGGCATGAAAACTAAACTAAATGCTATTAATAGTATAGCAATGCTACTGAGCATCTGCACCGAACCCCAGCCAAAAATTGGCCTGCGCAGCTCCCACAAACGGCGCGGCTCCAGCTCCAAGCCCACCAAAACAGCATCAGCACCACACCGAATTCCGCAAAATGCAAAATGCTCTGCACATCGCTCACCAAGCTTAAGCCCCAAGGCCCAATCGCAATGCCGGCAGCCAAATAGCCAATGATCGAGCCTATGCCCAGCGCCTTAGAAATGGGCACCGCCGCCACGGCTGCAGCCAAAAAAATCAGAGAGTTAATAAGCCAAGATGAATGTTCCATTCGCGCAGCATAGCGTACCTGAGGGCATGAAGTGAATCACTACCGTCGCGATCAGCAATACGAGAAAATAGCTGCCAGCGTTGATCGCAATTCATGTCTAACAGTATCTCTCGCATGCCACTCGGGTCACCAGCACGGGCACGATGTAACCGTGCCAAGGCAAGAAGGTCAAAAGCACAGCAGTGACTGGCTCACCGCTCTTATTCCACCGTCACACTCTTAGCTAGGTTGCGCGGTTTGTCGACATCGGTTCCCTTTGCCAACGCGGTGTGATACGCCAACAGCTGCAGAGGAACGACATGCAGGATGGGCGAGAGCATGCCGTAGTGCTCAGGCATACGGATCACATGCAAGCCTTCACCGGATTCGATGTGAGTATCGCCATCGGCGAGCACATACAGCACGCCGCCCCTAGCTCGCACTTCCTGCAGATTGCTTTTGAGCTTTTCGAGCAACGCGTCATTGGGAGCAACGGTGACCACGGGCATTTCGCCAGTGACCAATGCCAGAGGGCCGTGCTTGAGTTCTCCAGCAGCATAGGCCTCCGCATGGATGTAGCTGATTTCTTTGAGCTTCAAAGCCCCTTCCATCGCAATGGGCCAATGCAGACCGCGACCTAGAAACAGCGCGTTCTCCTTCTTGGCGAAATCTTCGGCCCAAGCGATGAGCTGTGGCTCAAGTGCGAGCACAGACTGCAGTGCAACGGGCAGGTGTCTCATCTGTTGAAGGTAAGCCGCTTCCTGCGCATCGCTCAAATGCCCGTGCGTTTGAGCTAGAGCAAGGGTGAGTAAAAACAGGCCTGCCAATTGGGTGGTGAAGGCCTTGGTGGAGGCGACGCCAATTTCCACCCCTGCGCGGGTGATGTAGGCATGCTTGCATTCGCGCACCATCGCGGAGGTGCTCACGTTGCAAATCGTGAGTGTGTGCTGCATGCCCATGCTCTGTGCATGCTTGAGCGCGGCCAAGGTGTCGGCCGTTTCGCCCGATTGGGTGATGGTGACGATCAGGGTTTTGGGGTCGGGCACGGAATCACGATATCGGTACTCGCTGGCGATTTCCACCTGGCAAGGGATCTTGGCGATGGATTCGAACCAATATTTGGCGGTGCAGCCGCTGTAGTAGCTGGTGCCGCAGGCCAAGATGAGCACTTTGTCGATAGCTTTGAAGGTGGAATACGCGCCATCGCCAAACAGCTCGGGCGAGATGCCCACCACGCCTTCAAGCGTGTCGCCAATGGCGCGCGGCTGCTCAAAGATTTCTTTCTGCATGTAATGGCGATAGGGCCCCAGCTCGGCCGCGCCGCTGTGGGCCTGCACGGTTTTGACGGGGCGCTTGGTGGGCCCCGCAGCTACGCCGGTTTTGTCAAACACCCAATATTTGCCGATCTGAAGATCGACCAAATCGCCTTCTTCTAGGTAGACGATTTGATCCGTCACTCCCGCAAGGGCCATGGCGTCTGACGCGAGGAAGTGCTCACCGCCTTGCTGGCCGACGCCCAGAATCAAAGGTGAGCCGGCACGGGCGCCAACCAAACGCTGCGGTTCATCGCGATGAAAAACAGCGAGCGCATAAGCGCCATGCAGTTTGGCCACCGCTGCTTTCACAGCCTCAAACAAATCGCCGTCATACAGCGAATCGACCAAATGCACGATCACTTCGGTATCGGTTTGGCTCACGAATTCATAGCCTTGACGCTGCAGATCGCGGCGCAGGCTTTCGTGGTTTTCAATGATGCCGTTGTGCACGAGGCCTACACGGGCGTTACGCGCTGGCAGCGCTTTGACGTCGTCAAGTGTGCCGAAAGTGGATGCCGCAATCGCAGCCGGGCCCGCGCTGAAGTGCGGATGGGCATTGCGCACGGCGGGTGCGCCATGCGTGGCCCAACGCGTGTGGGCAATGCCGATGCTGCCTTCAAATGCAATGCCCGCAGCGCGGTCTGCATCAATGCCCGCCTGCAGCTCGGCAACGCGCGAAGTGGTGCGCGCGCGCTTAAGCTCGCCTGCGATGTGAATCGCAACGCCGCAGGAGTCATAGCCACGGTATTCGAGGCGCTGCAAACCCTGCACGAGAATTGGAACGATGTTGCGCTGGGAGACTGCGCCGACGATGCCGCACATACTGAAGTCCTTTTTGATGATCGATCACGAGATGTCCGATGACGCGCGTCTGTGATCAACCAATCTAAAGCCGCAGCTTGGACATCAATGGATGCTCCCGTTTTGTCTACACATGGGGTTACACGGATGGGAAAATTGAAAAGAATAAACTGGATATGCAAAAGATGCGTAATGACTCGTATATATATCGGATGTGCCTTTCTACTCGACTTTAGATAACTGATTCACGGTAATGCACTGAATCAATAGACATCTTGTGGAAATTATTGTAGAGACGTTCTATAGAACGTCTCTACAAGGGTTTTAGAGAACGCATATTTAATTTTCGCACAGGTCTAATAATTAGGTTGCTGACACTGAATACTAGGATCTAAAAGTCGAGTAGAAAGGCACATCCGATATATATACGAGTCATTACGCATCTTTTG
>JBJTSL010000488.1:0-11366 GCA_046076625.1 Allobrachymonas sp. | reverse complement strand
TCACGGTGGGCGGCAAAGAAATTCGCGGAGAGTCGAGCGGCAATGGGCCGGTCGATGCCTCGCTCAAGGCTATCGAAGCGCACGTCAAAAGCGGCGCGGAGATGGTGCTGTCTTCGGTCAACGCCATCAGCGGATCGACTGAATCACAGGGCGAAGTGACGGTGCGGCTGCAAAACAGCGGCCGCACCGTCAACGGCGTCGGCGCGGATCCCGACATCGTGGTCGCTTCTGCCAAAGCTTATTTGTCGGCACTGAATAAGCTGCACAGCAAAGCGGAGCGGATTGCTGCGCAGGGATGATCGCTGAGCGCTGAATATTTGAACTCCAACCTGTTGGCGAAAGCGGCCAGCGTCAGGGTTTGTGTGGTGCGTATTTCCTGAGGAATCTCGTACGGTAGTCAGTATGAAACATACCCTCAATTTTCCTCGCCGCAAGCTCCTCGTCTCGAGTGGCCTAGCCGCCGCATCATTGGCGCTGCCGAATGTTTTCGCTCAGGAGCCCAAATGGCCAGCCAAGCCCATTCGCATCATTTGTCTCAAGTTCTGGTGGAAGGCGCCAATACTTCCCGCGCGGCGCAACTGCGCAAAACGTTTGCGATACCCAACAAACCGAAGAATTTGAAAGAGACGCGGGCAGATTGGGAGCGGGACGTGCCGGTCTGGATCAAATTGGCTGTGGATTTGGGGATTAAGCTCGATTGATTTTTGAGGTATTTCAGGCATTTTTCCGGCATAGAATCTGCGTAAAGTGCTATCAAATTAGTAGTCGATGTCGTACACTTTGCAGCAGATTACTGAAATGCCACCTCAGCAAAGCTGCGTAATTTCCGGCTGTGCAGTTGCTCAGCGCCCAGCTCACGCAGTATTTCCACAGCCCTCATGCCAATCCGCAAATGCTGGTCCACGCGGTCGCGGTAGAACTGATTAGCCATGCCGGGGAGTTTGATTTCGCCGTGCAGGGGTTTGTCGCTCACGCACAGCAGCGTGCCGTAGGGGACGCGGAAGCGAAAGCCATTCGCGGCAATCGTGGCGCTTTCCATATCCAGGGCGATGGCGCGGCTTTGGTTGAAGCGCTGGCTGAGTTTGCGCATATCCAGCAGCTCCCAGTTGCGGTTGTCGGTGGAGGCGACTGTGCCTGTGCGCAGCAGTTGCTTGAGTTCGCCTTTGGGAAGATTCGCCACTTCGGCCACGGCTTGTTGCAGCGCGACCTGCACCTCCGCAAGCGCGGGAATCGGTACCCAAAGTGGTAAGTCTTCGTCGAGCACATGATCGTCACGTACATAAGCATGCGCGAGCACATAATCGCCCAGCGCTTGGCTGTTGCGCAGGCCAGCGCAATGGCCGAGCATGAGCCAAGCGTGCGGACGCAGCACGGCAATGTGGTCGGTGATGTTTTTCGCGTTTGCGGGGCCCACGCCGATGTTGACCATGGTGACGCCGCTGTGGTCTTTGCGCACCAGGTGGTAGGCTGGCATTTGCGGCAGGCGCGCGAGTTCTTTGCCGAGTGCATCGAGCGCTTCTGCAGGCAAACCGACGCGGCGCATCACCACATTGCCGGGAGCAACGAAGGCAATGTATTCGCTGCTTGGGTTGGCCATTTCTTGGCGGCAGAGATTGACGAATTCATCGATGTAGAACTGGTAATTGGTGAGCAGCACGTAGTTTTGAAAATGCTCGGTGCTGGTGCCGGTGTAGTGGCGCAGGCGGTGCAGCGAGTAATCGATGCGCGGCGCGGTGAACAGGGACAGCGGCTGGGCGCGGCCTGCGGCCTCGAACGTGCCGTTGGCGATGTCATCATTCATCGCGCCCAGATCGGGCAGGTCAAACACATCGCGCATCAGGGCGCGGCGCGCGGGCGGGATGTTACCTTCGACGTGATCGTGATCGACGAAAGAAAAGTGAATCGGTATTGGTTCGTTGCTCGTTCCCACTTCGAGCTCACCGCCATGATTTTTCAGCAGCAGATCGAGCTGCTTGAGCAGATAGTCTTTGAACAAATCGGGCTTGGTGATTGTGGTCTCGAACGTGCCGACACCTTGTACGAAGCCGAAGCTGAGTTTTTTGGGCGCGCTGCCTTGGCGCGTGAGGCTTTGCGTACGCAGGCGCACGAAGGGGTAGCAAGCGCGCACGCGGCCACTCTTGAGTGCGCCGGCCACGAAGGCATCCAAGCTGGCGCGCAAGTGTGCCAGGCTGTTGTCATAGATGGCTTGGATTTGCTCGACGGCGGCATGTGCATCGGAGTATCGAGCGGGCGCAATGAAAGGGGGATTCAGCGTTGTGCTGTGAGTAGGTGCAGTTTCCATGCAGAATGATACGCATGTTTTGATGACGGACGATATGCCATGGCAAATGATGGGAATACGGCATTGGTGATAGGTGCCTCGGGTGGCTTGGGTGCTGCCTTGAAGGCCGAGTTGCACGCGTCTGCAGGGTTTTCTCAGGTGCTGGGTTTGTCACGAAGTATGAGCCAGGCGCAAGCGCCGTCGCTCGATCTCACAGATGAAGCCAGCATTGCGGCAAGCGCCGATTGGCTCAAGGCGCAATGCGCGACCTTGCCGCTGCGCCTGCTGATTTTGGCCAGTGGCTTTCTGCATCAAACGGGCAAAGGGCCAGAGAGAAGTCTCGCGCAGCTTGATGCAAGCTATTTGGCCCAAGTGTTTGCTATCAACAGCATTGGGCCGGCTTTGTTGCTCAAACATTTTTCGCCCTTGCTACCCAAGAGCGGCGAGACAAAACTGGTGTTCATCTCTGCCAAAGTGGGTAGTATCGGCGACAACGGTCTGGGCGGCTGGTATGGCTATCGCGCTTCTAAATCGGCGCTCAATCAAATCGTGAAGACGGCCTCGATCGAGCTGGCGCGGCGCAACAGGGCAGTGTGCTGTGTGGCCATGCATCCGGGCACGGTGGACACTGAGTTGAGCCAACCATTCGGCAAGTCAGGTTTGAATGTGCGGCCACCGGCTGTGGCAGCGCGCGGCATTTTGCAAGTGATCCATCGGCTCGATGCGCCAAGCAACGGTCACTTCATCGACTACCGAGGCGAAATCCTGCCTTGGTGACGGGCCATCGGATCAATACACGGCGGCTTCGCCCGGTGGGCGCGTTTTGAAGCGTTTGTGTACCCAGTAATACTGGGCGGGGGCTTGGCGGATCAGGGCTTCTAGCTCACGGTTCATGCGAGTCGTGTCGGCGTGCAAATTGCCGCTGGGGTAATCCTCCCATGGTTTGGAGATGCTGACGCTGTAGCCACTGGGCGTGAGCAAGGCATGCACGCTGCGCACTTGCGCGCTGGCGAGTTTTGCAAAGCGAGGCAGCGATGGCACGGTAGCTGCGCTCACGCCAAAGAACGGCACAAACTCGCTTTGCGCAGCGCCCATATCCATATCGGGCAGCAAATACAGGGGCACACCCGCTTTGAGCGACGAAGCAATCTCGCGCACGCCCCGCTGGCGCGAGAGCAGGCGCACGTCGCCATGCTGCTGGCGGCCTTGCAAGATCCAGGCATCGACAACCGGGTTGCTCTGCGCGGCGTAGATCGTGCTCATGGGTCGCGCCGGTGCGAGCTGCGTGTTCAGTGCCGTCCAGCCGGCGTCTAGGCCCATGAAATGCGGGGCGAACAACACAGTGGGCGTGGCTGTGTTGGCGATCGCTTGGGCTTCGCCGCTCAACGCCAAGCGCTTGGAAAGCTGCTGCGTCGAACCATGCCAGAGCCAGCTTCTATCCAGCCAGCTTTGGGCAAAAAATATGAAGACATTGGCAGTTAGCTGGCGTATTTCCTGCGTGGAGAGCTCTGAAAAACATAGCGATAGGTTACGCTGCACGATGCGCCGGCGCGATTGCGCGAGAGCATACAGCAGCCAGCCCAGCGCCCAGCCCATGGCGCGTACCCACGGCAATGGCAGCGGCGCTATCAGGCGCATGAAGAGCACGCCCGCGTGGCTTGGCAAATGTTGCCAACTCATTAAACAGGCACTCCGGTCGCTTCCTCGCGCGGCGCTTTGTAGCGCGCATAGCCCCACAAATACTGCTCCGGGCATTGGCGAACCACTTGTTCCATGGCCGCGTTGATTTGGCCTGCTGCAGTGGCAGCATCGCTGCTGAGATCACCTTCAAACGCGCTGAAATGCACCCGATAGCCGCGCCCCCAAGGCAGGCGCTCGCCCCAGACTTGCACGAGCTTTGCGCCCGTTTGTTGTGCCAAGCGGGCTGAGAGTGTCATGGTGTAGGCAGGCTTGCCAAAGAAATCTGCCCAGATCCCCAAGCCTTGCGGTGGCACTTGATCGGGCAGCATGCCCAAAGCATCGCCATGGCGCAACGCCTTCACCAAGGCCTTCACGCCCGACAAACTTGCAGGTACAGCGCGCATGCCTGGCCTGTCCCGCGCACCGCTCATCAGCGTTTGCAGCCAAGCTTGCTTGGCCGGGCGATACAACACGGTGATTTGGCGCTGCTGCGCCACATAGCGCCGCGCAATGGCTTGCGCGGTGACTTCAAAACAGCCTAGGTGAGGTGTGAGAAAAATGATGCCAGCGTTGTCTTGGTGCGCGGCATCAAAGACATCCTGCCCATGCCATTCGATCTGCACTGGCGCACCCAACCACAAACGCGGCAACTCCGCCACCATGCGCCCTGCATGAGCGATCGCGCCGCGCACCTGCGCCAGCGTGAAACCGGCCTGCTGCGCGTTGGCAGCAAATCGGCGGCGGTAGGTGGGCGAGAGCAGGTAGGCCAGCCAGCCCAGAATCGCGCCCAAGCCATGCAGCAACCACAAGGGGCAAGAGGCGAGGGCACGGAACAAGAAGCGCATGAAATCCAGTTAAAATAATGGAGTCGCTGAGTTAAACCGAGCAACTTGCAGGGCGACATGAAACAAATCTGCTAAAGCGTTCGCCAAGCACTCAAGAATCATTCTAAAGTTTGTTCCAGAGTTTGCGGCAACGCAAATTGATCAATTTTAGGAGTGTTTTACATATGGCGAACGATTTTCTCTTCACCTCTGAATCCGTCTCAGAAGGCCACCCAGATAAAGTGGCTGACCAGATTTCTGACGCGATTCTGGATGCAATTTTCAAGCAAGACCCGCGTAGCCGCGTGGCTGCCGAGACGCTGTGCAACACTGGCCTCGTCGTGCTGGCTGGCGAGATCACCACCAATGCCAACGTCGACTACATCCAAACCGCCCGCGACACCATTCGGCGTATTGGCTACGACAACACCGAATACGGCATCGATTACAAAGGCTGCGCGGTCATGGTCTGCTACGACAAGCAAAGCAATGACATCGCCCAAGGCGTCGACCACGCTTCGGATGACCACCTGAACACCGGCGCGGGCGACCAAGGCCTGATGTTTGGCTACGCTTGCGACGAAACCCCCGATTTGATGCCCGCGCCGATTTATTACGCGCATCGTCTCGTCGAGCGCCAAGCCCAGTTGCGCAAAAGCGGCAAGCTGCCTTTCCTGCGGCCTGACGCGAAAAGCCAAGTGACGATGCGCTATGTGGACGGCAAGCCCCACAGCATCGATACCGTAGTGCTCTCCACCCAGCACGATCCCGATCAAAGCGAGAGCATGAACAAGCTCAAGCCCAGCTTTTATGAAGCCGTGATTGAAGAGATCATCAAACCGGTGCTGCCCAAAGAGTGGATTCAAAACACGCGCTACTTGGTCAACCCCACAGGTCGCTTTGTCATCGGTGGCCCGCAGGGCGATTGCGGCCTGACTGGCCGCAAAATCATTGTGGACACCTATGGTGGCGCTTGCCCCCACGGCGGTGGTGCGTTCTCAGGCAAAGATCCTTCCAAAGTGGACCGCTCCGCTGCATATGCGGCGCGTTATGTAGCGAAAAACGTTGTGGCGGCTGGTTTGGCCAAGCAATGCCAAGTCCAAGTGGCGTACGCGATTGGCGTGGCCAAGCCAATGAACATCACGGTCTATACCGAGGGCACAGGCGTGATCTCGGACGACAAACTCTCCGCACTCGTGGCCGAGCATTTCGATCTGCGCCCGAAAGGCATCATCCAGATGCTCGACTTGCTGCGCCCGATCTACCAAAAAACCGCTGCGTATGGCCACTTTGGTCGTGATGAGCCTGAGTTCACTTGGGAGCGTACTGATAAGGCTGCAGCATTGAAAGCGGCTGCGGGTCAATAATTCAGCTTTGCGCTGAAGGAAAAAACCGCCTCGCGACAGAGGCGGTTTTTTATTGCCAAGCTTTCAAATACTCATCCCAATGCGCCTCCTGTGGCGCCAAATTGCCCAAGGTTTCCTTCACGAAGGCGATCTCCGTATCGAATTCCTTCTCAGTGAGGCCACCGCGCATTTTTTGAAAGACGCAATAGAGCAAATAGGTGTTCATCACGTCGGTTTCGCAGTAGCGGCGGATGTCGTCGAGGCCGCCGCTCAAGTAGGCTTCGTAGACTTTGCTGCCGTCCATGCCGAGTTTGCCGGGGAAGCCGCAGAGTTTGGCCAGCGCATCCAGCGGGGCGTTGGCCTTGGGCTGGTACATCGCCAGCAGGTCCATGAGATCGAGATGGCGCAGGTGGTAGCGAGAAATGTAGTTGTTCCACTTGAACTCGCGCGAATCATGGTCGCCGCCTTCGCCCATGTCCCAATACTTGTGGGCTTGCACGCCGTGAATCATGCCTCGGTAGTGCAGCACCGGCAGATCAAAGCCGCCGCCGTTCCAGCTGACGAGTTGGGGCACATGCTTTTCCAAGCTGCCAAAGAACTGCTGAATGATTTTGCCTTCAGAGGCATTGTCTTTATCGACAAAGCTGTGAATGCGAAAACCTTCTGCGTTGCGAAACACCACGCTGATGCACAGCACGCGCTGCAAATGCAAGGGCATGAAATCAGATTTGTTGTCTGCCTTGCGAGCGGCTGCCCATTGCGCGTGAACTTCTGGGTCGGAGAGCGCGGCACCATACTCGCCGAGCGCACGTAAACCCTTTATATCGGGGATGCTTTCGATGTCAAACACCATCACAGGCCAAGCCATACGTGCATCCTTGATACTATAAAGTTAATAGCACTCGACGCAGATTCGATGACGGCGTAGTGCCTAAAACGCTTAAAAAATCAGCGCGCTGGCAAGAAGCGCAGCGGATCAACCGGCTTGCCTTGGCGGCGAATCTCAAAATGCAGTTTCACGCGGTCTGTATCGGAGTTGCCCATTTCGGCGATCTTCTGGCCTTTGCGCACCGTTTGGTCTTCTTTCACCAGCAGCGTCTGGTTGTGTGCATACGCGGTGAGGTAGGTGTTGTTGTGCTTCAAGATAATGAGGTTGCCATAGCCGCGCAAACCCGCGCCGGCATACACCACGCGGCCATCGCCAGCGGCCAGCACCGGGTCGCCGAGCTTGCCGCTGATGCCCACACCTTTGTTGCTCACTTCATCGAAACGCGCGATCACATTGCCGGCGCCGCCGGTGATGGGCCAGATCCAGCCAATGTCTTCATCGCTGGGAGAGGAGGCGGGTGGCAGGGGTGGGCTGGCAACTGGGGCGGGCGTCGCTGTTGCGCTGCGCGTGCCAGCGGGGGGAATGCTGGTGGGCGTGGCAGCGCCGGGGCTGCTCACCGGCGTGCTGGTGGCGCTGCTGACTGGCGCACCAGGCGTAGAAGCTGTGGCAGGGGCTGAACTAGGTGGCAAAGGCGCAGCCGCCACCTGCGCCGTGCCCGGTGGAATAATGCGCACCACTTGACCCACTTCGATGATGTTGGGGTTGTCGATGTTGTTCCAGCGGGCAATGTCGCGCCAGCTTTGACCCGTCTCCAAGCCAATGCGGATCAAGGTATCGCCGGGGCGCACGGTGTAGTAGCCGGGTTTGCCAGCGTTTTCCGCGCCGGGGAGCACTTTGGCGGGCGTGGCGGCGGGTGCGCCAGCGGTGGCAGCGCTCGTGCCTGCGCTGCTCACGGGCGCGGGCGCTTGGGTGCTGGATGCGCGGCCCGCAGAAGTACCACGGTCTTCCACCGGGGCGCTTGTACCAGCAGGGCGCTGCGTGGCGCAGCCGCCAAGCGCAAACATTAGGGCGGCAAGAGACAGGGCCATCAGGCGGCGGGGGATCGGCATGTACATCGTGGTCTTCATTTCAGCGCTAAACGATCCCTGATTTTAGAGGCACAAAGAGCACCGGCTCCAATACAGTTTGTTTCACGCCGTGAGCGGTTTTGTCGATCACCATCAGGCTTTGCTGCGAGGCGTTTTGAGCGGAGGAAATGGGCGCAACAATCCGCCCGCCAATGGCCAATTGCTCCACCCAGCAAGCCGGAATCGCCTCGCCACCCGCTGCCGCAATGATGCCTGCATACGGTGCGCCCTTGGCATGGCCGAGCATGCCATCGCCTAGCAGCAAATGCAAATTGGCCGCTTTCAAATAGCGAATATTCACCACCGCCTTTTCATACAACCCGCGCAGCCGTTCAATGCTGTACACCTCGGTGCAGAGCAACGAGAGCACCGCCGCTTGATAGCCACAGCCGCCGCCAATTTCCAGCACACGGCCCATGCGCCCGTTTTCATCGAGCTTGCCGGCTTGTGCTGCCCCCTCGCGCAAGAGCGCAATCATGCGCGCCACCACATTCGGCTTCGAAATCGTCTGCTCCAAACCAATCGGCAAGCTCGTGTCTTCATACGCTTGGCCCACCAAGGCGGTGTCTACAAAGCGATGGCGCTCGATCCGGTTCATGGCCGCGAGCACCGTTTCATCGCGAATGCCGCCTTCAGCCAGCTTCTGCACCATGCGGGCGCGTACGGCCGCAGAGTCCATGCCCGCGCCGCTGGGAGGCTGGGGTGGTATTGGAACAGGTTTTTTAGAGCTTTTTGGGCCACTCCCCGGCATAGAATCTGCGTAGAGTGCTATATTTTTAGTAGTATTCACGGGCGCAGTTTTCACCGCCGGCGCAGGTTTGGCCCCTGTTTGCGGCATGCCGCTGGGCAGTTTGGCGGGGAAGCTGGGGCGCTGAGGCATAGTGTGCTCGTGCTCACAGCTTGCTGCGCCAAGCATCCAGCCGTGCGTGATCAGTCAAGTCCACTTGCAGAGGAGTGATCGTCACGTGGCCAGCGGCGGCGGCTTCAAAGTCGGTGCCTGGCCCGCTGTCGGCCACCGGTCCGGCTGCGCCAATCCAATACATCGTCTCGCCGCGTGGGCTGGTCTGCGTCTCCACCGCTTCTGCGGCATGGCGGCGGCCGAGGCGGCAGACCTGGGGCGTCTTGATCATCGCCTTGGGCAAATTCGGAATGTTCACATTCAGTAGCCAAGGCCTGGCTTCGCGGTCTTGTGCCAACTTCAGCACCAGCTCCCGCGCCACCTGCGCCGCATCCTGCAAATGCGCCCAGCCTTTTTCCGTCTGCGAGAAAGCCAGAGCCGCAATGCCAAACAAATAGCCTTCCATGGCCGCGCCCACCGTGCCGCTGTAAATCGTGTCATCCCCCATGTTCGCGCCATTGTTGATACCCGAGACGACCAAATCCGGCTTGTAACCGAGCAAACCCGTCAATGCGATATGCACACAGTCAGCCGGCGTGCCGTTCACATAGCGAAAGCCGTTAGCCGCGCGGTGCACATAGAGCGGCGAATGCAGGGTTAGCGCGTTGGATTTGGCCGAATTGTTGTGCTCCGGCGCAATCACCTCCACCTGGGCCACATCCTTGAGCGCTTCATAGAGAGCCACAATCCCTGCCGCTTGGTAGCCATCGTCATTGGAGAGCAAAATTTTCATGACTTGATTCTAGGGGAGCGCTAATGCGGTTCAGCACCGTTTGCCTACTTTTCTGAAAGAATGCCGCCTGAGGATTGCAGATCAAGATGCGTCTGCGAGGGTGGGGTGGCTTGCTGGCTTGGGCTCACAGTCCTCAACCGCCTCGCTGGACCTGTATGAAGCGCATGGCCCCACGCCAATTGGCCCGCTCACGCAGTTGATGAAAGTCCACTGGCGCTTGGCTGTGCAAGGTGATGTCGATTTGGGCGTTCCGCCAAAAAACAGTGGCGTGGCCAGTTGGCAGCTGCAAAACTCGCTGAAGTGGCAGTTTTGATTCATTGTAGAATATTGTATAAATATACAGTATATTACGGGCATGACTTCTCACAGCCTCGCCACGCTCACTCCCTTGCTGCAAGGTAATCGGCTGTGGCATGCGCAGGAAATGCTGGGCGTGAGTGGGGCCTCAGCCCAGGTGTATTCCACTGGCTTTGAAGCGCTGGATGCGGTATTGCCAGGCCGCGGCTGGAGCGCCGGGCAACTCAATGAATTGATCTGCACCCCAGGCGCCGGTGGGGAATGGTCTTTGGTTGTGCAGGGGCTGCTCGGTGCGCTTGCTCCCACCCCCGTGTGCCGCATTCCTCAATTGGCGCTGATCAACTCGCCCTACGATCCGTATCTGCCTGCGTGGCAAGCCGCAGGCATTGCGCCACAGAGCGTGCTGCGTGTGGACACCCGCGCCCATGCACAGAGTGAGCCGCGCGCGTGTTGGGCGGGCGAGCAGGCCTTGCATTGCGCCGATATCAAAGCGGTGGTGGCTTGGATGCCGCGCGCGCCAGCCCAATCGCTGCGCCGCTTGCAATTGGCAGCGAGTCAATCGCAGGCGCTGCTGTTTGTGATTCGCCCGCAGGCCCTGCGCGAGCACAGTTCGCCCGCCGCCTTGCGCCTGCTGCTGCAGCGCGTGGATGCGATGCGCAGTGAAGTGCAGCTCCTCAAGTGCCGCGGCAGTGTTGCACAACATCGGATGTCGATCGATGTCCTCTCTCCCTCATTGCGTGCTTTGCTGCAAGCGCGCAAGCGGCGCGCGCATACCGTGCCTGCTATTTCTATAACACCGCAGCCGTCTCCCTCCCATCGGATGACCCCGCGCTCGCAGGTGATTGGGCTGCTGCCCGATCATTTGCTCTTTGGCAATGAGCGCGCCGCAGAAGGGCCAGCAATGAGCGCCAAGGTGCATCATGGCTTGGATCGCAATTCTTCCCCCCTGCCTATCACCCTCATCAACCCCGCACCTTCCCCTCGAGTCGTCCCCGAGCGAGCCCTCAAGCGCGCCGCACGCCACGCGCGCAGCCACTAGTGCGGTATCCGCAGCGCAACTGGCGCATTGGGCCATGCAGTTCACCCCGCATGTGACCTGCATCCATACCCGCTGGCGTGAGCGCACATGGGAGGCGGTATTGCTGGAGGCTGCTGCCAGCCTGCGCCTGTGGGGTGGTTTGAAGAGCTTACTCGCGTTGTTGCGTAGCCAGGGGCAAGCGCTTGGCCTCACGCATCTGACCAGTGGCTCCACAGGCTTGGTGGCCTTGGCCAGATTGTTTTGCCGTCCAGGGGATCAAGCTGTCCGCCGCATTGACGATCTGCCTTTAGAAGTGCTCGCGCAAGCCTGGCC
>JBJTSL010000487.1:0-2153 GCA_046076625.1 Allobrachymonas sp. | reverse complement strand
TACCGAGTTTTGCGAAGCTTCCGAGGCTTGGGAGCGGTTTGGCAGCTTGCAAGCCGAGTCTGATGCGAACCCGGTACTTGATGCCTATGGTGCAACGAGTCTTGACGAGTTCTTTGCTGTTGCCGCAGAAGCCTATTTCGTGCAATCCGAGCGATTTGCCAAGCGCTATCCCGCACTCTGCCGGCAATTTGATCGTTTTTTCAAGCCTGCTTTTGAAGCCGCAGCCGCACATGCAGCGCGCAAGCCGCAAACAGCATGATGCACAACACCACTTCTATCATCGCCAGATAGCTGCTCGGCGCACGGTCAGAGGTCGCCCGCGTGATGCCTTCTGCAAAATACACCCACACCAGCAGGCTCACCCAGCGGTACGTGTACATGCGATTCTTGAGCAACCCAGCCAGTGGAATGCACAGCGGCAGCACCTTCAATGCCAGCCAACTGCCTCCTGGGCGAATCGGCGCCAGCCACAGCTCCCAAGCCAAGCCCAGTGCGATCAGGCCCACCAAGCTGCCCACGGCCAGCCATTGGATCTTTCGCAGGCGTGCACTGTATTCGGCGGAGATGGGTATCGCAGGCGTAGGAGAGGTCAAAGAGTCGTTCATGGGAATCTGAAAAGTGCTGGCATGATAGCGCCCATGAGTTGGATCCTCCGAACCCGCGCTGAAATACCCTTGCTGATCGAGACCCTGCGCACCTTCCCTTGGCGCAACACCGCCGCCGTGTTGCGCGAGCGTTTCCGCGAAGACCGCTTAGGCCTCACAGCATCGAGCCTGACCTTCACCACCGTGATCGCGCTCGTGCCCTTGTTCACGCTGATTTTGGCGGTGTTCACAGCCTTTCCGGTGTTTTCCACCATGCAAACCACGCTGCAGACTTGGCTGGTGCAAAGCCTCGTGCCTGACAACATTGCCCGCAGCGTGCTCGGCTATCTCACGCAGTTTGCGGCCAAAGCCTCGCGCTTGGGGGCAGTTGGTTTGGTGGCCTTCGTTATCACCGCGCTGGCCTTGATTTTCACCATGGACCGCACGCTGAACAACATTTGGCGTGTGCGCCAGTTGCGGCCCTTTGCACAGCGCTTGCTGATTTACTGGGCGGCGCTCACTCTCGGCCCCGTGCTTCTGGCGGCCAGCCTCACGCTCACCTCTTATGCGCTGTCAGCCTCACGCGGGCTGGTGGGCGTGATGCCTGGTGGGCTGCGGTTTTTGCTTGATGTGCTGGAATTTGCCTTGCTGGCCAGTGGCATGGCTGCCTTGTACCACTACGTGCCCAACACGCGGGTGAAGTGGGGGCATGCCTGGGCTGGCGGTATCTTTGTCGCTGTGGGCTTTGAAGTGGCCAAGGGCTTGCTAACCTGGTATCTGCGCAGTGTGCCCACCTATTCGGCGGTGTATGGCGCGTTTGCCACCGTGCCGATTTTGCTGCTTTGGTTCTATATCGCATGGCTGATCGTGCTCTTTGGCGCCGTCATCGCCGCGTATTTGCCCAGCTTGCTCTCCGGCGTGGCCCGGCGCGGCCATACGCCCGGCTGGAATTTCCAGCTCGCTTGTGAAGCCATCCAAGCGTTGGACGCTGCCCACGCCACCGAGGCCAAAGGCCTCACGCGCCTGCAACTGGCGGCGAAACTGCAAGTGGATGACCTGCAATTGGCAAGACCGCTCGAAGCGCTTCAGCAACTCGATTGGATTGGTACGCTGGACAGCGATGATGCCGATACCCAGCGCCTCGTCTTGCTGGCTATCCCCGAAACCACCCCGCTGCTGCCTTTGGCTCACCACCTTCTCCTGCCTGCCTCCAGTCTCGATTTTTGGAGCAAAAATGGCCTTTCGCCGGCACATAATCTGCGTGGAGTGCTATTCAAATAATAGCAAATTCCGCGCGGCAATCAGAAGTTCACTTTGAGCGAGACGCGCGCGCTGCGAGGCTCACCAGGGTGCAAATGCGTGTCAGCTATAGCAGTGACCTCAGAAAGAAGTTGTGATTCGTAAAAGTATTGGATGTCGTCGTTCTTGCGATTGAACAAGTTGAAAACATCTAAGGAAGGTCTGAGCAAGTCGTGTTTCTCAGTCGTGTTGACGCGCTGATACGAACAGATGCGTCGATTGGGTTGGTTTTCGATGATTTTTCGCATGTTTTGCGCCTTCTTCTTGGCT
>JBJTSL010000486.1:0-4991 GCA_046076625.1 Allobrachymonas sp. | reverse complement strand
TACTGGCTCAAATGGTCTTAAATTGCCACGCTGGGAACGTCTTCCACCGCCTCATCCACTGCCAAGGCCTGCGCTTGAAATCGCCTTGTTTCAGCGGCCATCGACGCGCTCAACCACGCAAAAGGAAGCGGCATAGTCGCTCTCATCCGTCACCGTAATGTGCGCCTTCAATCCGCGCTCTTCAAACCACTGCGCCAGCGCGCCGTGCAACACGATGTAGGGCTCGCCGCTGGGGCGTTTGGCGATTTCGCAGTGGCGCCAGGTCATGGGCATGCGCATGCCCAGGCCAATCGCTTTGGAGAAAGCTTCTTTGGCAGAAAAGCGGGTGGCCAGATACCGCAGGCCGCGCTCGGGCCAGCGGGCGCTGCGCTGCTTCCACGTGAGCAGCTCCGCGGGGCTCAAGATCTTCATCGCAAAGCGCTCGCCATGGCGCTCTACGCTGGCGCGGATGCGGCGAATATCGCAAATGTCGGTGCCGATGCCGTAGATCATGCGGCGTGAGCAGACAAGGCCGCCAGGTAGCCCTTCACCGCCTGCGCGTAGCCCACCTCTAAGGCATCAGAGACGAAGGCATGACCAATCGACACTTCAGCGATGAAAGGAATAGCGGCGATGAATGGGCGTAGATTCGCTTGCGTCAAATCATGACCTGCATTCACGCCCAAGCCCACAGCTCGCGCGGCTTCAGCGGCTTGCACGAATTGCGCGAGCACCTGCGCTTGGGTGGGCGTGTCGAACGCACTCGCCCAAGTCTCGGTATAGAGCTCAACGCGATCGGCACCCACTGCTTTGCAAGCGGCCATCTGCTCGGCCACGGGGTCCATAAACAAGCTCACACGCACGCCCAGCGCATGGCATTCATCAATCAAGGGCTTGAGCTGCTGCGCATCTTGCGGAAAGCTCCAGCCGTGATCTGAGGTGCTTTGGCTTTCGCTATCGGGCACGAAGGTCGCTTGATGCGGTTTGACGGCGCGTATGAACTCCATCAAGTTATGAAATGGGTTGCCTTCAATGTTGAATTCACGATCTGGCCACAGGCGCATCAGCTCAGCGATTTCAAACACATCGCCGCGCCGAATATGCCGCTCATCGGGGCGTGGATGCACGGTGATGCCTGCAGCGCCGGCTTTGAGGCATCGCTCGGCGGCGCGCGTGACGCCTGGGTAGCCCACATGGCGTGTGTTGCGCACCAGCGCCACCTTGTTGACGTTGACGGAGAGCAGAGGATGAGCCATTTTTTGCATCAAATTGACCTTTCGCCGTCATGGAATCTGCGTAGAGCGCTATCTATTTAATAGCACTTTGATGCGTCAAGCAAAGGCTTGCACATCACGCATAAGCTGCCGCGTGCGCAGGCCGCGGCTGCCTGCATGGTAGTGTAGCAAGCTGCGCAATTGCTGCTTGAGCGCGAGCTTTTGCACAGCGGGCATGGCATTCACGCAAGCGCGCACGCTGAACATTGCAGCCGGTTGATCCAACGCCTCCTGAAGTTTACTCCAAGCTGCGCCGGGCAAGGCTGCATCGCCACGCGCCAACTGCTCCGAGCTGGTTTCACGCAAACCCAATTCCGCCAGCACGGAATAAAAAACCGCCTCCTCCAAGGCGTGCATCGTCAGGCTGGCAGCGCTCAGAGACGGCAGCAGGCCAATCTCGCGCAGCAGTAGCAATTCAAAGGCGCGCAAACTGGCATCCAATTGCGGTGCATCGCGCAGCCATTGCACCGTTTGCGCATAGGCATCAAAGAGCTGCGCATGGGGATCGTCCCGCGCCAGCAGCTTCATCAGCAGTTCATTGAGGTAATAACCCGACAGCAGCGCCTCGCCGCTGGGCATGGTGGAGCCGCCCTGCCATTCGGCGCTTTTGAGCGTTTGCACCTCGGCATCACCGGCAAAACCAATCTGCAGCAACTGCAAAGGCAGCAGCACCGCGCGAAACTGCGAGCTGGGCCGCTTCACGCCTTTGGCCACCAGCGCCACGCGGCCGTGACGGCGCGTAAACACTTCCAAAATCAGGCTGCTCTCGCTCCACGGGTATTGATGGAGCACATAGGCACTCTCGTGCAGCACACGCTTCATGCGGTAACACCCTGTAGCAGGGCCAGCATCTGCGCCTCGTCAATCACGGCAATGCCCAGCTCCTTGGCTTTATCCAACTTGCTGCCCGCCTCAGCACCTGCCAAGACGTAGTGCGTTTTCTTGCTGACGCTGCCCGAGACCTTCGCACCCGCAGCTTCGAGCAAGTCTTTGGCTTCATCGCGCCCCAGCGTAGGCAGAGTGCCAGTGATGACGAAGGTTTTTCCAAGCAAGGGCTGCGGGCGACTGATGGCTGGCGCGCCTTCTTCCCAACTGACACCCACGGCGCGAAGTTGCTCCACCACCTCTCGGTTGTGCGCTTGATCAAAAAAAGTGCGCAGACTGTGCGCCACCACCGGGCCGACATCATTGACTTGCAGCAACTGCTCTTCACTCGCAGTTTGAATCGCGTCTAGGCTACCGAAGTGCTTGGCCACATCTTTCGCTGTGGCTTCGCCCACATGACGAATACCTAAGCCGTAGAGAAAACGGGCCAGCGTGGTGTGCTTGGATTTTTGCAGAGAATCCAGCACGTTTTGCGCAGATTTATCGGCCATACGATCCAAAGCAGCCAAGGAGCTCAGGCCAAGCCGATACAGATCAGGCAAGGTCTTGATCACGCCCGCATCCACCAATTGATCGACTAATTTCTCGCCCAAGTTTTCAATATCCAGCGCGCGGCGCTGGGCAAAATGCAAGATCGCCTGCTTGCGTTGCGCAGGACAAAAGAGGCCGCCTGTGCAACGCCAATCAGCCTCGCCTTCTTCTTTGGCAATCGCGCTTTGGCATTCTGGGCACTTGCCTTGCAGGCGCTTGTCAATGTCCAATGGCTCACTCACCTCAGCCGGGCGCTTGTCCAGCACCACGCCCACCACCTCGGGAATCACATCGCCTGCGCGGCGCACGATCACGGTGTCGCCCACACGCACATCTTTGCGCTGCGCTTCGCCTTCGTTGTGCAGCGTGGCATTGGTCACCGTCACGCCGCCTACGAACACGGGTGCTAACTTTGCAACAGGCGTCAGTTTTCCTGTGCGCCCGACCTGAATGTCAATCGCCAGCACGGTGGTCATCTGCTCTTGGGCCGGATACTTGTGTGCCACGGCCCAGCGCGGCTCACGGGTGACGAAGCCCAAGCGTTTTTGCAGCGCGAAGCTGCTCACCTTGTACACCACGCCATCAATGTCAAACGGCAAAGCATCGCGCTCCGCTGCAATGCGCTGGTGATACGCTATCAATTCAGTAGCGCCGCGCGCTTGATTCGTGCCGGCGGACACCGGAAAACCCCAGGATTTCAGAGTTTGCAGCGCTTGCCAATGGGTTTCAAACACTGGGCCACCCTGCTCGGGCGGCGTGATATCGCCCAAGCTGTAGGCAAAGAAACTCAAAGGGCGCTGCGCGGCGATTTTGGAATCGAGCTGACGCACCGCGCCGGCTGCGGCGTTGCGCGGGTTCACAAACGTTTTTTCACCTTTGGCACCTGCTGCGATCTTCTCGCGCTGCCGCTCGTTCATGGCCTCAAAATCATCACGGCGCATGTACACCTCGCCACGCACTTCTAGCAAGGGTGGCGCATCGGGCGGCAGCTTGAGTGGAATTTGGTGAATCGTACGGATGTTGTGCGTCACGTCTTCGCCCGTTTCGCCATCACCGCGTGTGGCGGCTTGCACGAGAATGCGGTTTTCATAGCGCAGGCTCATGGCGAGGCCGTCAAACTTCAACTCGGCCACATACTCAACGGGTGTCGCATCGTCTGCCAACTCCAGCTCTTTGCGAATACGCGCATCAAAGGCCAGCGCCCCGCTGGCTTCGGTATCTGTCTCGGTGCGGATCGACAGCATGGGAATCGCATGCTTGACAGAAGCCAAACCCTCCATCACCGCGCCGATCACGCGCTGCGTGGGTGAATCTGGCGTTTGCAGCTGTGGATGCTGCGCTTCCAAAGCTTGCAGCAATTTGAACACGCGATCGTATTCCGCATCGGGGATTTGCGGGTCATCGAGCACGTAATACTGGTACGCGTGGTGATGCAAAAACGCATGCATGGCATCGCGGCGCTGAATGGGCGTTGCGTTGACATCATCCATAGTCACTATTGAATTCATATCATACTGCGCAGATTTCATGCCGGCGGATAGCCGATTTTCTTCTGAAAACAGGTCTGAAATGCTCATGGGAGCGATACGATGACTTAACTGAACAAACGGTGCGCGAGCGCCGAGCCAGCGGCTAAGTCACGCGCGTCCAGTGTGTCGTAGAGCTGCTCCAAATCGGCACCAATCGCATCCATCGCTTCACGGCTGATCACGCGGCCTTCATGATCGGTGATGATGCCGTCCATGGCGGCGGCCAACGCAATCGCTACATCGCGCATGCGCAAGTAAGGCTGTTCGCTGCGCGAAACATGCGGCACATCGAGCGCCAAATCAATCTGGCGTAATGCGGTTTGCTCGGATTCATCAGCCAACGCCGCTTGCGTGTCGAAATTGAGCGACAAGATGGGTGGATGCCCCGTGCTGCTGGCTGGCAAGACCATGCGCCCCGCAAATGCGCCCGCCACAAAGCCTTGCCGCGCCGCATGCTGCTGCACATAGCCGGTGCTCCAGGCCACGGATTTCGCACGCAAGGTAAAGCCAAGCTGCGCATCGTGTGTGCTGGCAAATTGATCAAGCTCACGGCCTTTGGCGATTTCATCGCGCATCTCGGGGAACTGCGCACTACCTTGCAGTGCATCAGCAAAGCTTTGCGCCTTCTGTACGAATTCAGAAAACTCAATCTCGTTCAACGCCCCGGTGCGGCTGGCCAATTGCACGCCCGCTTGAAAGGCGCTGTAGCGCTCACCTGCACGCGGCGCTTCCCATTGCGCACTTTGACTCAGACCTTCCACTGCAAATGTTTTGCTGCCGACACGGCGCGTCG
>JBJTSL010000485.1:0-2886 GCA_046076625.1 Allobrachymonas sp. | reverse complement strand
GCGGTACAGGCCAGAAACAAAACGCTGGCCAAAGTCAGCATTGGTTGTGCCGAGATTTTCGCGCACAGCGCCCAGCTCAACGCTCCAATCGCTCAAGCCTTTTTCTAGCAAGCTGCTGTGGCTAAAAAAGGGTTGCACGATCACGGTCTCGCGCCCGAGCGCATCGCGCACCACCATGCGCACATTGCCACCGCCCGTGAGGAGCGGGAAATTGTCAATCGCAAACGGGCCGGTGGGCACGTTCGAGGTTTGCCGCAGCACGTCGTTCACATACAGCTCCACCGTGCTGGGGGCGCTGGAGCTGCCTTGGATCAAGGGTGCGGGCTGGGTGACAAAACCGGGCGTGAGCGCGAAATTGCGTGTGAGTTGCAAGCCGCCAAAAAACACGTTTCGGCTACCAATACCGCTGCGCGTGTTCGCATCGCCCACACGCAGGGTCAGCTGGCTGTCGGGGATGTCGCGTGTGAAGGTGGTTTCTAGCCTGCGCCAACTGGATTTGAGCAAGGGATCGTGGCTCACCAAATTACGGCCTACATAGCTGCTGGTGAGCACGCCCCATGAATTGGAAAAACCAAACTCGGTGGTGACTCCAAGGTCGCGGGTGTGGGTGCTGCCGGCTGCGGTGGAGCGGCTTTGGTTGTAGTTGAAATCGTAATTGAGAAAGAGCGCGGGTATGCTGGCACTCAAGGGGATCTTTTCAACCTCGTCGCTAGCCAAGCGCGTTGCAGCAAATGCGCTGGGTGAAAACACAAGATCAATCGATTGGTTTGCGAAATTAAGCCGCGATTCATAGCCGGGCACCGAGCCTAGCGCATACCAAGCTTGGCTGCGATGAACAATGGGCTGCACACTCTCGCGCCGGTTCAAGCGCCATTCTTCAAAGGCCTCTTCGGTTGCGTACAGCATGCCGTTCGATTCAAGCAAAGGCCAATTCCCGCCGGGTGCGCCGTTGACGCGGACTTCTAAGGGCAGGATGCGCAGGGCGCTGGTGGGCGCTGGGGCGGCAGATTGAGAGGTTGCAACGGGTGAAGCAGGGGCTGCTGTCGCGTTGGGTAAAGTGGGTAAAGGTGCAGAAGGTTCAGTCGGATTTTGATGCTCTTTTGGGGCGGTCGCCGGCAGAGAATCTGCACGTGATGCTACTGAATTGATAGCGATCGAGGGGGTGTTGGCTGGAGTTGGCGACGCAACAGGCGCTGACGCTCCAACCATACGCGGCGGGCCGATTACAGCCTGCTGCGCAAACTGCAAGCGGAGCGTTTGCGTGGCGAAGTTTTGCGAGGCTTCAAAGCCCGGCGCAGAAGCCAGCGGATACCAGGCTTGCCCGGCATGCTGGATGCCTTCAGCGCCCACGCGGCAGCGGATTTGCTCGGCTTCAAACGCCTCTTGGCTCGCGTAGAGCACGCCGGCACGATCAATCAAGGTCCAAAAACCGACGGCTTGGCCGTTCACGCTCACGTTGGTGCGCATATCTTTAATTGCGTTGGCTGAGGGAGAACTAATCTGCGCATAAGCGGTGTTGAGCGGTAGACAGCAGATCAGCAAGCCCGCTGAGCACAGAGCACTGCCCAGCGCAGACATCAAGGGAGGGGCTGGCTTGCGCCGCATCGGACTTCACAACCTACTCAAGGCAGACGCACAACGAAGGACTGATCCTTGCCGTCGTCAAACGTGACTTTGAGCGTGGCCTCGCCTGCGGCAATCGGCTGTGCGGAAGAGATGCCTATGCTCTTGCGTGCGCCGGGCAAGATGTAAGCACCGCCTTCAAAGCGTGCCAAGGGTGCAGCAGCGGTATCGCCGCGCAACACCAAAATCTCACGAATTTGCGCATAGGCCGAACCGGTGTTGGCGCAGGTCACGGCCAGCGCAGAGCCCTCGCGCCCCGCTTGGCAATTGATCTCGCGCTTGGCAGGTGGCGGCGTGATAAAGACAGGCATCGACAGCGCCAGAGCAATCGGCACTTCAATCGTTCCGCCCCTGGGGGCAGTGGCTTCGGGAATATCACGCACGATCATGCGATAGGTCAGCTGGCGGCTGGCATCTGCGGGCTTGAGCAAAGCCAAGCGCACCAACTGCCGCGCTTTGGGGCCGAGCTTGATGATAGGCGGCGAGAGCACCATGTCTTCCGTCAGTACCAGCTCATCCGTGCCATCAGGCTTTTGGCTCCAAACATTAATGTCGGCTTGCAGCGCCACGGGTGTGTCACCCTCATTGGTGATCGTCACAGCCACGGCACGGTCGCGCGGGGTCATGTAGATCCGCACGGGGGTAACGGAGAAACTTCCCGCAAGCGCTGGCGCAGCCGGCAGCAGCGCGGCGCATGCCGCTAGCAGCATAGCGATTGTGGGCAGAGAGATATTCCTGCTCGCAGACGAGCAAAGGCGATTAGTTTGAGCTTTCATGCTCAAAACGCTACCAAGAATATGGGCGGTTCGCCACTCTCAGAGGAATTGAGCACACTCAAAGCTGTGATTGTCCCTCGGCCAATTGCAGCCTCTACATCGGAGATCAATTGCTCTAAACCCTTTGGCCCTCTGATGGAATCTCGTGTAAACCCGGGGCGTGGCAAAAATACAAAGCGATCAGCTCCACCATGCGTCCCCACAAAACTTCCGCCCTGTAGACGCTCAATGCTGACGAACTGATTGCCCTCACAAGTTACCCGCACGGTCGCTTTGGTGACTTGACTTAGGCTAGAACTGATGCAGATGCCACTAACTTGAGGATTCAAACGGATGTTGACGTTGAATGAGCCGTTTTCCACGCCAGCCTGCAACGTGGATGTTGCAAGGCAAGCGATTGCTAGAACTGCTTGAGCCAGAGGGCGCATGGGGCGCTCGGTTTTTACGGATTAGTAGGTGATCGTAACGGTGCGACCTCGGTTGGTAG
>JBJTSL010000484.1:0-5074 GCA_046076625.1 Allobrachymonas sp. | reverse complement strand
AGCGAATTGGACGCAATCTTCAAGGCGCTGCGGGCATACACGGCGATGTGTTTGGCATCTGCGCCCAGCACATTGAGCGCGGTTTGCAGGGCTTGAGCATCCATCAGACGCAGTGGCGCACGCGGGGCGTAGTGCGATTCGAGCATGCCTGACGCACGCGGCGCAGCAGGCAAACCTGCTCCATTTTTGGCACCTTGCCGGCGTAGAATTTCCGCAGCATGCTCATTATTTAATAGCAACTCACGGCCCAGCTCAGCTTCAATCTGAGCCTTGGTGAGTGTGCCGGGGCGCAGCAAAATCGGTGCGCCGCGTGTGCAGTCGATGATGGTGGATTCAATGCCCATCTGGCAAGCGCCGCCGTCTAGCACGGGCACGGCGCCTTCAAACTCTTGGCGCACATGCTCGGCCGTGGTGGGGCTGACTTTGCCAAACTTGTTGGCGCTCGGCGCAGACACGCCGTGCACTCCGCGCTGCGCACATTCTCGCAGCAACTCAAGCGCCAGCGGATGCGAGGGGCAGCGCAGACCGATCGAGTCTTGACCCCCGGCACTGGCCTTGGCGATACCCGGTTTGCGCGGCACGATCACGGTGAGCGGGCCCGGCCAAAAGGCCTTCATCAAGCCCCATACAAACTCAGCAATGGCATCCGCGAAGTATTCAGCCGCCGCCGCGTCGGCTACATGCACGATCAAAGGATGATCCGCCGGCCGGCCTTTGACCGCAAAAATCTGAGCCACGGCAGAGTTCGAAGTCGCATCCGCTCCGAGGCCGTACACCGTTTCGGTTGGGAAGGCCACGAGTGAGCCAGCAGCGATCAAATCCGCCGCTTGAGCCACTGTCAGTTCAGACATTGCTGCATTCCATCAAAAGTGAGCTTGCGCTCACTGTGTGTTCAAGCAAGGCTTATAAGGCAAGCCAAGCAATTCAGCGACCTCTTGCGCCATATCGATCACGGCCTCGGGAGACTGCGCTATGACCGTGATGTGGCCCATTTTGCGCCCTTTGCGCGCCCCATTTTTGCCATACAGATGTAGGCTAACCCCCGGCATGGCCAGCACACTGGCCCAATCGGGCTCGCGGGATTGCCCCGCTTCGTCGAACCATAAATCACCCAGCAAATTGAGCATCACGGCTGAGCCATGCTGCACCGGGGGCGCGAGGGGCAGGCCACAGAGCGTGCGCACTTGCAGTTCAAACTGAGACAGGCTCGAGCCGTCGATACTCCAGTGCCCGCTGTTGTGTGGGCGTGGCGCGATTTCGTTGACCCGCAGCGCACTGGCATCGCTCAAAGCTCCTTGCGCATCCTTGAGCACGAAAAACTCTACACAAAGCACACCGACATAGTCTAACTGGGTTGCTATGATTTGTGTAGCATTGAGTGCAGATTCTATGCCGGCGAGGGGCAGATTTCCTTCAAAAACCTCGCTACTGGCCAAGATACCGTCCACATGCGTGTTGCGCGCCACGGACAGTGTCACCATGTGCCCGTCTGCGCCGCGAGCAACGATCACCGAGCATTCTGCCGCCAAGGGCGCAAGCTGCTCCAGCACGCAAGGCACACCGCCCAGCTTATTGAAGGCGATGCTGGCCTGCGAGCGCGTGCTCACTTTGATTTGGCCTTTGCCGTCGTAGCCCAGTGTGGCGGTTTTGAGCAGGCCAGGAAAGCATTCATCAGGCGCGCTGGTGATGTCAACCATTTTTTCAATCGCAAAGAAGGGCACAGGCCCGGCGTGCGGGTTGCCGCTTTTGGATGCAATCTCCGCCAAGCGGGTTTTTTCCGCGATGCGGTTTTGCGCCACTGCCATGCAAGCTGCGCTGGGTGAGACCACGCGCTGTGCCGCCAGCGTGTGCATGGCCGGAGCCGAGACGTTTTCAAACTCGGTGGTGATCGCCGCGCAGCGCTGCATGAGCTGCGCCAGCGCCGCTTCATCGTCTGTGCTGCCGTGGATGTGATAGTTCGACGCGCTGCCAGCCGGGCTGATCGGGTCGGCATCGAGCACCGCGGTGAAATAGCCCATGCGCTGAGCGGCGTGCACGAACATGCGCCCGAGCTGGCCGCCGCCCAGCACGCCAAGCGTGCTTCCTGGAGGTACTCCTAAAGTCGCGCCCGGCCCCATGGTATTGCTCATCCGCCCACCTTCATGTCAGTGGCGGCTTGGGTTTGCGCCGCGCGAAAAGCCTGTAGTTTCTGCGCCATAGCTGCGTCCCGCGAAGCCAGCATCGCCACGGCAAACAGCGCCGCGTTCGCCGCGCCCGCCGAACCAATCGCAAACGTGGCCACTGGAATGCCTTTGGGCATTTGCACGATCGAATGCAGCGAATCCTCACCTTGCAGATGCTTCGAAGCCACCGGCACGCCCAGAACCGGCACAGTGGTTTTCGCGGCCAGCATGCCCGGTAAATGCGCCGCGCCGCCAGCGCCTGCGATGATGGCTTGCAGGCCACGGCCAGCGGCGGTTTCCGCATACGCAAACATCGCATCGGGCATGCGATGCGCCGAAACCACCCGGCATTCATGCGCCACCCCAAAATCGGTGAGAATCTGCGCTGCGTGTTGCATCGTGTCCCAATCCGAGTTGGAACCCATCACCACGCCGATCTGAATTTGGCTTATCGTCATGCTTGGATTGTAAGCAAGCGCCCTTATCTGCCTGTATACCCACAAAGAACCTGCTGCAATGATTGACGTGACCATCGCCACCTTCGAGACCGAAGTCGTCGAAGCCTCCAATACCACCCCTGTGTTGCTCGATTTCTGGGCGCCATGGTGCGGCCCATGCAAAACCATCGGCCCCATGCTGGAGAAGTTGGAAAAAGACTACGAAGGTCGCTTCAAGCTCGTCAAAATCAACTCCGACGACGAGCAGCAACTCTCCGCCGCCTTCGGCATCCGCAGCATTCCCACCTGCATCTTGATGATCAATGGCCAGCCGGTGGACGGCTTCATGGGCGCTTTGCCAGAAAGCCAATTGAAAGCTTTTCTTGACAAACACCTGCCCCCCGCCGAAGAGGCGCCAGAACCCGAGCCCGAGTTGGACGCTGAGCCAGAAAGCGCACAAGACCAGCTTGCCACCCTGCAAGTGGCCATGGACAAAGCGCCCGATGACGACAATGCCCGCTTTGCTTACCTACAAGCCGCGTTGCTCGCTGGCGAGGTGGCGGGGGCGCAAAAAGCTTTCGCTGCCGTGGCCAACAAGGTGAGCATCGTGCGGCGTTTTGAGAGTGTGCAACTGCTCCTCACAGCTATAAAATCAGTATCATCTAACCCTGACATCACGCCGGCGAAAGCCCAATTTGATGCAAAAATCACTGCCAATAAGCGGGATTTTGAGGCTCGTCATGCCTACGCCCAAGCCTTGATTGGTACGGGGCAGTACACACAGGCGCTCGATGAGCTGCTGGAAATCCTGATGCGCGACAAAAGTTGGGAAGATGCCAAGGCGCGCAAACTCTATGTGGCCGTGCTCGACCTGATCGACCCCCCCAAACCCAAGGTGGCCGAAGGCCAAATCCCACCCGACGACCCAGTGGTGGCCACGTATCGCCGCCGTCTGAGCTCGGTGGTGTTGAGTTGAATTTGCGTCAAAACAGCGCCAGTTCAGACAACTTTGTCACAGATTCAAAATTAGCGGTCTTCCAGCCGGCAGGTGCCCGCGTTACATTGAGTCCATCCCATCACAGGAGACTCCCATGTCACACCCTCGCCTTCTTTCCGTGTTGCTCGCCGCCTTGCTGGCTAGCGCAGCCCTAGGCATCCAAGCGCAAACTGCGCCAGCTCCCGCACCGGCTGCGCCTGCCTTGACCCCAGCACAGATCAAAGCCCAGCAAGATTTGGCTGCTGCCCAAGCTGCGGCTGACAAGGCCAACAAGGAAGCCGCCGAGGCGCAGGCCAAGGCCAAGGCGGCACAAGATGCAGCTGCGGCCAAAGCCGCCCAAGATGCCGCCGCTGCAAAAGCCGCGCAAGATCAAAAAGCCCTAGCCGCGCAAGTGGCTGCGTTGTGCGATACCTGCGGCATTGTGAAAGAAGTGCGCAGCGAAAAGCGCAAAGGCAAAGGGGGTGCAGTCGGCATCGTCGGTGGCGCGGTGGTCGGCGGCGTGCTGGGCAATCAAGTGGGCAAAGGTGACGGCAACAAAGTGGCCACCGTGGCCGGCGCGGTCGGCGGTGCGGTTGTGGGCAACGAAATCCAAAAGCGCATGAGCCGCAAGACCATCCACATCACCCAAATCCAAATGAAAGATGGCAGCATGCGCAGCTACGAATCCGAAGCTGCGCCGACTTGGGGTGTGGGTAATTCGGTCAAGCTTGATGCGGCTGCGAATACCGTGACCAAGCTTTAAGCCCATCAAGCTGGCCGCAACACGCCAGCATCCACAATCACCTTGCTGCCCACCGTCGGCGCAGCGCTTTGCTCAATCACCCGGCTTGAGCCATCTTGCATGCGCACACGAACGGAGTAAACCGTGGTTTTCTTCATGTTTTTCTCAATCGTGTTGCCCGCCCAACCGCCGCCCACCGCCCCAAGCACGGTGGCTGCCGTGCGACCATTGCCTTTGCCCACTTGATTGCCCAGCACGCCGCCGAGCACCGCGCCACCCACCATGCCAGCACCCGAGGCCTGGCCCTGGCGCGTGATGGGCGTCACGGCTTCGACCGTACCGCAGTTGGTGCAACTGGGGGCGTTCGCCACCGCACCCATGGGGGCGGCAGGTCCAGAGGACGGAGCTGCCGCCACTTTTTTCGCAGCACTGGCAGAGGAAGCGTTGGCCGGCATGGGATGGCTTACTTTTGGATCCGCATTCAATGGTGCCAGAGTTTGCGGCGCGAGCATGGCTTGTGCGCCCGTGAGCGGAACGATGCTGGCGGCGGCACCGGGTTGTTGGCGAATCAGCGTGCCGCCAATGGCGGGGACGCACAGGCCAAGAAACGCGATGGCTAACCACAGGGCTTTCATCGTGGGTGCAGCGCTCGCTGGACCTGAGCTTCGGCGGGGGGAGTCCAAGGGTGGAAAGAGAATACTGGAATTACTCATAATGACCTTTCATTGTCGGCGCTTGGTTTTTATTGACAAGCGTA
>JBJTSL010000483.1:0-3990 GCA_046076625.1 Allobrachymonas sp. | reverse complement strand
CAGCTCGCATTCCAAAGTCGCAAAGAAGCTCTCAGCCATCGCGTTATCGTAGGCATCGCCCACCGTGCCCATGCTGGGACGCACACCCATCTCAGCGCAGCGTTTGCCAAAGATCACGCTGGTGTACTGGCTGCCCTGATCGCTGTGGTGAATGACTGACTCTGGCTTGCGCGTGAACAACGCCATATTTAGCGCCGAGACCACCAAATCCGCAGTCATCTTCGCTCCAAACGCCCAACCCACCACTTTCCTACTGAACACGTCGGTGACGACGGCCAGATACAGAAAGCTCTGCCATGTCGGAACATACGTCATGTCCGCCACCCACAGCTGGTTGATGTCGGTAGCCACAAACTGACGTTTGACCAAATCGGGCGCTGGGCGCTCTTTGGGATTGCGCCTTGTCGTCACGACGTAGCCACGTCGGCGGCTGACACCGCGCAGGCGAGCCTCACGCATGAGGCGGGCGATGCGTTTGCGGCTGGCCTGCACGCCAGCATCGGCCAACTCCGCGCGGATGCGCGGCATGCCATAGGTCTCATCGCTCATGCTGTGCGCAGCTTTGATTTGATTAAGTAGTGCAGCGTTGGATGCCGAGCGCTTGGAGGGCGCTCGTTCATGCCAATCGTAATAACCGCTCTTGGAGACGGCAAGGGTGTTGCACATGCTTGCCACGGGTAGTTCGGCCTGATTTGCGGCAATCAACGCGTAAATGGCGTGGACGCTGTTGCGCTGCTGTTTGCAAACCAGGCCGTAGCCTTTGCCAAGATGTCGCGTTCGAGCTTGATCTGGCGCACTTCTTTACGAAGCGCTATGAGCTCGGCGCGTTCACTGTCGTGCAACTTCTGGGGCAAATCACTCAGCGATGGCGCAGCTGTCGCATCGCGTGCCACCCATGTGGTAATGCTGCTTTCGTGGCAGCCAAACTCTTTGGCTAGCTCGCTGGGGCGACGCCCTGCTTTAACCAGTTCGACCATTTGCTGGCGAAATTGTGGTGGATACGGCGGTTTGGGGTTCTTCGGACCTGGCATTTCTGACTCCTTGTTTCAACACGATACGGTGTCCGCGAAATGGGGTCAACTCCATCAAATGGCTTTGGAATTCAGTACCCAAGTGTTGTCTATCACTACGACCAAAGGCTTCTTCCGGATATTGGCTTAATCAGCATCAACGGTGGCTCATGCCCGACGTATCTCTATCGTTCCGGACCTTACTTTCTGAGTTTCTTCGAGACCGTTGAGCATCAGGTCAAAACAAAAGACATGCCAAGGGACAGACTCAAATCGATGGGTTTGGTTCATGAAGCAGTGTTGCCCACGAGCTACATGCGCCGCGTCAATCAAGCTGCGTTGGCTGGTCAAAACATGAACGACTCATTCATGAACCGAATGCTCAGAGATTTTCAGAATCGCAAGTAATCACTTTTACGACAAATCATCATGACGACACCCCAACAAGACGTTCAAATCGGCGCAACTTTCGCTAAGCAAGCCTATACACCCACAGGTGCATTACCTGCTGGTTGGCGGGTCTGGACGAATCAGGCTATCGACGGTGCTAACGCTTCGGGAAGCGGCTTTAGTGGCACAGTCTTTGTTAACGACACCACGAGGCAAATCGTGGTAGGAATAGCCGGAACAAACGATTTCAAGGATGTTAAGAGTTGGCCGACTGTAATCACCGGTGGGCAATCGTCTCAGTTCAGGGAGGCGATGTCCTGCATAGTTTGCTCCTGTTTTGATAGTGTTAGACAATCGCTGGATGCACGCCTATTACGCTGACCAGTTCATCTTGCCTTTGCCCCCAGGGCATCGCTTCCCGATGTCCAAATACGGTTTGCTGCGCAATTGGCTGCAAGCCCAGTTGCCAGATGTGAGTTTGCGAATAGCGCCAGCGGCCAGCGATGGTGAGCTGGCTTTGGTGCACACGCCGGCCTATATTCGCGGCATCTCGCGCGGGCTTGACGAGGGCGGGCTTGATCCGAAGATCATGCGGGAAATTGGCTTTCCCTGGAGTGCTGCCATGGCCGAGCGGGCGCGCCGCTCGGTGGGGGCGAGTGTGGCGGCGGCGCGGGTGGCGCTGGGGCTTCAAGGGCAGGGGGCTGTGGGCGTGGCGGCCAATTTGGCCGGCGGCACGCACCACAGTCATGCCGACAAGGGCGGCGGTTTTTGCGTATTCAACGATTTTGCGGTGACCGCGCGGCTGATGCAAAGCGAATTCGCACGGGCGCATGGCCGTTCTAGGCCGCTGCGCGTGGCCATCATTGATTTGGATGTGCACCAAGGCAATGGCACCGCCAAGATTTTTCAGGGTGATGAGAGCGTGTTCACCCTCTCCCTGCATGGGCAGAAGAATTTCCCGTTTCGCAAAGAGGCAAGTGATCTGGACGTGGATTTGCCCGATGGCTGCACCGATGATGCGTATTTGGAGGCGCTGGATCATGCGCTGGACGAGCTGGAGCGGCGGTTTTTCTCGCCCTACGCGCCGGGGCTGATTCTGTATCTGGCGGGGGCAGACCCGCATGAAGGCGACCGCTTGGGACGGCTCAAACTCAGCTACGACGGCTTGTTGGCTCGCGATCTGCGCGTGTTCGACTGGGCTTGGCAGCGCCGCATTCCGCTGGCATTGGCCATGGGCGGCGGCTATGGCCATGACCTGTCCACCACCCTGCGCGTGCAACAAGGCACCTATCGCACCGCGCTGCGCTATTGGCAGAAATGGCAGGCGATGTATGGCAGCGCATCGCATTGAGCGCACATTACACTTGCCCCATGACCGCCAGTATTTGGATCACGATCGAGCGCTTCGAGGGCTCCAGCCCGCGCGAAGTAGGCGCTGCTATGCGTGTCACGCCAGGTGAGGTCGAAGGCACGGTGGGTGGCGGGCATTTGGAGTTTGATGCCATTGCCAAAGCGCGCGCTTGACTCAAGCAGCCTCCCAGCGCCACCGCACCGCAGGTGCAAACCCAGCGCTATGCGCTCGGGCCTTCTCTGGGCCAATGCTGCGGCGGCGTGGTCTGGCTGCGCATGGAATTCGTGGCCGCGCAGGATACTACAAAATTAAAAGCGTTCCGCGCAGATTTTATGCCGGCGAACAGCCCAAAAGCCTTGAAAATCGCGCTGTTTGGCGGGGGGCACGTGGGCAAAGAGATTGTGAATGCACTCGCGCCATTGCCCTGCCGTGTGAATTGGATAGACAGCCGCGATGAGATCTTTCCTGAGGCGCTGCCTGCCAACGTGCAAGCCGAGCATTCCGCGCCGGTGCAAGCTGCCGTGGCCGATCTCGCGCCGCAAAGCCATGTGCTGATCATGAGCTTCTCGCATGCGGAAGATTTGGATGTGGTGGCAGCGTGTCTGCTGCGTCAGAGAGATCAGGGCGATTTGCCCTTTATTGGACTGATTGGCAGCAAAACCAAATGGGCGACTTTTCGGCATCGGCTGCAAGAGCGTGGTTGTTCTGAAGATGAGCTGCGCCAAGTCACTTGCCCGATTGGCCTGCCGGGCATTGCCGGCAAAGAGCCGCAGGTGATTGCGGCCAGCGTCGCAGCGCAGCTTTTGCAGTTTCGCAAGCTGTAATGGACGCACAACGCAACGCGTCAACTTGCCTCATGCCTTTTTCCAACCTCGGCTTTGTGCCCGCCGTTCAAGCCGCATTTGCCAGAGCGGTGCAGGGGGAGGATTTTTCTGATGCCACGCCGGTGCAGCGTGCAGCGATCCCAGCGATTTTGCAGGGGCGCGATGTGCTGGCCTCCGCGCAGACCGGCTCTGGCAAAACCGCCGCTTATGCCTTGCCGATCCTGCAAAAACTGGCGCAAGCAGAGCCCGCCCCAGCTGGTAAACCGCGCTGCCTGGTGATCGTGCCCACACGGGAGTTGGCCGTGCAAGTGGAGCAGATGACACGCAAATTTGCGAAGTTTCTGCCCAGAAAGATCAAGTTGTTGGCTGCCTTTGGCGGCGTGGCGATTGAGCCGCACATGCAGTCTTTGCGAGA
>JBJTSL010000482.1:0-2905 GCA_046076625.1 Allobrachymonas sp. | reverse complement strand
TGCCAACCAAAGGATTCTTGGATGCGCAGTTTGTTCTTCTCAGCGAGCTGCTCGAAATCTTTGAACGTACCCACGCGGATGTTGGGTGTGTCGTACCACTGGTACGGCAAGGTTTTCGTCACTGGCATTTGGCCGCGCAGGACGTGCAGGCGATTGGGCCAATGCGCGAAATTGGGGAAGGCGACGATGCCCAGTTGCCCTACGCGCGCCGTCTCGCGCAGCATGGTCTCGGCATTGCGAAGGTGTTGCAGCGTGTCAATTTGCAGCACCACATCAAAGCTCTGATCACGGAACATGGACAAGCCCGCATCCAAGTTGGCTTGGATCACATTCACGCCGCGCTCGATGCAAGCATGCACGCCTTCATCGCTGATTTCCACGCCATAGCCAGTGCAGCCACGCGCTTGCTTCAAATGCGCGAGCAATGCGCCATCGCCACAGCCGAGATCGAGCACATGCGCGCCTTGCGGAATCATTTGTGCAATGCGCTGGTGCAGAGCCAAATCACTCATTGCACGGCCTCTATGTTGCGTGAAATGCTCTGAAAATAGGAGCGAACGGCATTCAGATAGCGTGCATCATCGAGCAAGAAAGCATCATGCCCGTGCGGCGCGTCAATCTCGGCATAGCTGACATCGCGGCCATTGTCGAGTAGGGCGCGCACGATTTCTCGGGAGCGTTCAGGCGAGAAGCGCCAATCGGTGGTGAAGCTCACGAGCAGGAACTTGGCGCTGGCTTCGGCGAGTGCGGCGCTTAAATTTCCAGCGAATTTTTTGGCAGGATCGAAATAATCCAAGGCGCGAGTGATCAGCAAATAGGTGTTTGCATCGAAATACTCGGCGAACTTGTCACCCTGATAGCGCAGGTAGCTCTCGATTTGGAATTCCACGTCTTGCGTGGAGTACTTGAGATCAACGCCCTCGCGCAAGATGCGGCCAAATTTTTCATTCATCACATCATCACTCAGGTATGTGATGTGCCCGATCATGCGAGCAATGCGCAAGCCGCGTTTGGGCAATACGCCATGCTTGTAAAAATGCCCGCCATGAAAATCAGGGTCGGTGGCAATCGCGCGGCGTGCCACTTCGTTGAAGGCGATATTCTCTGCATTTAAATTAGGCGCACTGGCCACAACAACGGCATGCTTGACCCGCTCGGGGTACTGCAAGGTCCAGGAGAGCGCCTGCATGCCGCCCAGGCTTCCGCCCATCACAGCCGCAAGCGTTTGAATGTCGAGTGCATCGAGCAAGCGCGCTTGCGCGTTGACCCAGTCTTCCACCGTGACGACGGGAAAATCCGCGCCATACACTTCGCCGCTCTCTGGGTTCTTGTGCATCGGGCCCGTGGAGCCAAAGCAAGAGCCGAGATTGTTCACGCCGATCACAAAGAAGCGGTTCGTGTCCACCGGCTTGCCGGGGCCGATCATGTTGTCCCACCAGCCTTCGGATTTGTCTTGGCCTTCGTACACGCCAGCCACATGGTGCGAAGCGTTGAGCGCATGGCAGATCAGCACTGCATTGCTTTGATCTGCGTTGAGCTGGCCATAGGTCTCATACGCCAAGTCGTACCCGCGAATACTCGCGCCGCTTTGCAATGGCAAGGCGGCTTCAAAATGCATCGACTGTGGCGTAGCAAGGAATGGCATCAGCAAGAAAAAACCCGGTTCGCTAAATGCGAGTCCGGGTACGGTTCGTATTTAGCTGTATTTTTAAAGCGCCCGCAAGCTTCAAACAAATCGGCGCTGGTTAGAAGTATATCAAGTCTCTCGCGAACGGGACAGATCGGCCAAGAGCTGAGCCTTTTGCACTTTGCCCAGTGCTGTTTTGGGTAAGGTTTGAAGGAAACGCCATTGCCGCGGGAGTTTGTAGCGAGCGAGTTGGCTGCCGAGCACATGGCTCAAGTGCTTTTGCATCTGCGCTGGATCTGCACCCGATTCCAGCACCACGCATGCGGCCACGACTTCGCCCCATTTCGCGTCAGGCATGCCGAGCACCGCACATTCGACCACACCCGGCTGCGCAACCAGCAGGTTTTCAATCTCAGCGGGGTAGATGTTTTCTCCGCCCGAAATCAGCATGTCTTTCGCACGGCCCACCACCCGGTAGCTGCCATCGGCATCCTGCCGCGCTAAGTCGCCGGTGTGAAACCAGCCCTCATCATCTTTCAATGGCAAATCAGGCCAATAGCGCTCAGCCACATTTGGCCCGCGAATGCAAATTTCGCCGACCCCCTGCGTTTGATCAATCAGTTTCACTTGCACTGCCTCACTGGCTGGCCAGCCACAGCTGCCCGCATGCGAGCGAGCATGCATCGGAGGCAAGCTGATCGAAAACGGCCCGGTCTCGGTGCTGCCATACACATTGCACACCGGGATACCGCGTGTATGAAAGGCCTCGATCAAATTCGCAGGAAGCACCGCAGAACCCGCCCACACTGCACGCAGGCTGCCCAGATCCGTGCTCGCCCAATCTGGGTGCTCCATCAAAGCGCGCATGGTGGCTGGCACTTGCAGCGTGAGCGAAGGGCGCTCATTCGCAAAGCATTGCAAAGTCGCGCCAGCATCAAACTTGGCATGCAAGCTCACACAAGCGCCCACCCCCAGCGCGGGCAAAGTCTGGATACACAAGCCCCCCACGTGAAACAGGGGCAACACAGTCACTATCAAATCTGTAGCTATCAACTCAGCATTCGTACCGGCCAACTGCATGTTTCTGCATAAATTGCGCTGCGTGTGCACTGCGCCTTTGGGCAGGCCAGAGGTGCCCGAGGTATAGACCAAGAGTACGGCGTCTTCGCTGCTGCCGCGCGCCATGTCCACTGCAGGCAATGCGCCGCCTTCTCGCAGCAATGCTTCAAATGTTTGCGTCTGAATGGTATGGCTGGTGCCCAATGTCTGCGCCATGTC